>DASXAI010000134.1:0-6622 GCA_036406775.1 Acidimicrobiales bacterium | reverse complement strand
CCAGCGCTACGAGTTGCAGCGGGACGGCGTCGCCATACCGATCGAGCCTCAGGTCTTCGACGTCCTGGTCCATCTCGCCCGGCACCGCGATCGGGTCGTCACGAAGGAGGAGTTGCTCGACGAGGTGTGGGGCAACCGGTTCGTCAGCGAGTCAGCGCTCACCAGTCGAATCAAGGCGGTCCGCCGGGCGATCGGCGACGACGGGACGGCCCAGCGGATCGTCCGGACCGTCCACGGGCGGGGGTATCGGTTCGTGGGCGACGTGCGCGAGGTCGGGACCGCACCCGCCGCGGTCGACGGCGATGATCCACGGCGCCAACAACGCATCCGGTTCTGCACGACGAGCGACGGCGTACGCCTCGCCTACGCCACCCTTGGCGACGGACCGCCGCTCGTGAAAGCGGCCAACTGGCTCAGCCATCTCGACTACGACTGGGAGAGCCCCGTGTGGCGGCATTGGTGGCGTGACTTGTCCGCCCGTCACCGGCTCGTCCGGTACGACGAGCGGGGCTGCGGACTGTCGGACTGGGACATCGACGACTTCTCCCTCGAGACCTGGGTGGCCGATCTCGAAACCGTCGTCGACGCCGCCGACCTCGACCGCTTCCCGCTCCTCGGGCTCTCGCAAGGCGGCCCCGTCGCGATCACCTACGCCGCCCGGCATCCGGAGCGGGTGACGGCGTTGGTCCTGTACGGCACCTTCGCCCAGGGTCGCCTCGCCCGCGCCCGCACGGAACAGGCGGTCGACGAGGCCCGCCTCCACGTGCAGCTCATGCGCCTCGGATGGGGCCGTGACGAACCAGCTTTCCGACGGGTCTTCGCCATGCAGTTCATGCCCCACGGCACGCTCGAACAGTGGGACGCGTTCGACGAGCTCCAGCGGCGGACGACGTCGCCCGCCAACGCAGTGCGGTTCATCGAGGCGTTCAGCGTCGTCGACGTCACCGACGTCGCGAGCACGGTGTCCGTCCCGACGCTCGTCCTCCACGCCCGCGGTGACGCCCGCTCACCGGTGGAGCTCGGCCGACAGCTGGCGGCCCTGATCCCCGGCAGCCGCCTCGTCACGCTGGAGAGCCACAACCACCTGCTCCTGGGGGACGAGCCGGCGTGGCCGCGCTTCCTCGATGAGGTCGAACGCTTCCTGGCCGAGGTCACCTGACCGCGGGCTACACCCCTTCGGCGGCGTCGGCGGGCTGACCGGGCGGGTCGAGCGTGAGCCCGTCGTCGAGACCCGTGGCGCGCAGGACCCGGGCCACCGCCGGTGTGGCCGGCTCGCCGAGCCGGAAGCCCACCCGGCGAGCGGACGCCTCCCGGTAGGCGGCAACGATCGCGCCCAGTCCGCCGGAGTCGATGAAGAGGACGCCGGAGAGGTCGAGGACGACCGTCTGGACCGGCATCGCGGTGGCCCGGCGCATGGCGCGTTCGACCGCACCCGCGGCCACGGCGTCGATCTCGCCGGCGAGTCGAATCACCGCCGAAGAGCCCGCCCGTTCGACCAGGAAGTCCCGGTTCACAACACGGCAAGGGTGACGCACTGCCTCCCGCAGGTCAAGCCCAGACCGTGGGCCGTCCCGTCACAGACGGTTCACAGCTACGCACTGGCCGGCTCGGCCGCCGGCGGGTACATGGGCCACCCGGGAGCACCGAGTTCGCGCGAGATGTTGCGGGCCGCTTCACGCACGTCATCGTGCATCGAGGCCGATGGTGGCCAGTCGGAGGAGGGCAGCACGATGCCGATGGCTCCGACCGCCGTGCCGGTCGCGTCGAACACGGGCGCGGCGATGCTCGACTCGCCGAGCAGGGCTTCGTCGCGCTCGGCCGCGATGCCAGTACGGGCTACCTCGGCCAAGTGACCTTCGAGCCGCGCCGGATCGACAATCGTCTCGCCCGTCATGCGGCGCAGCTCCCCCGGGCGAACCGGTCGAGCATCTCGGCGGAAGGCGAGGATGGCCTTGCCCAAAGCACTGGCGTGAGCGGGGATGACGAAGCCGACCTCGGGCATCTGGCGACTCCCGTCCGGTCGTGGTTCGTTGTGCACGATGATGACGTCGTCGAGAAGCAGCACGCCGGCGCGCACCGCCGCCGCGGTGCGGCGCGCGAGTTCCTCGGCCCACTTCAGGGCCCGGCTACGGAACTCGAGGCTGTCGAGGTAGACGGTGCTCAAGCGCACCACCGCCGGTCCCAGCATGTAGCGCGACGAGCCGGCTTCTTGTTCGACCATGCCGTGGGCCGCCAGCGTGGCGAGGATGCCGTGCACGGTCGACGCCGGCAGCTCGACGCGGGCGGCCAGGTCGGCGAGGCTCAGCCGGCGGGCGCCCTGGAGCGCCAACAGGATCCGGACCGATCGGTCGACACTCTGGATCAAGGTGTGGCCCTTTCGCGAAGGATCTCCTTGACGAACGGTATCAGCCCGCCGTACTGTCGATAGTTATTCGACATGGTCGAATAGTGTTCCGAATTCAGTCGGTTCACCGTCGACACACATGGGGGGACCATGGACGACAACACCCGGACGCAGAAACTCGTCGCCGAGGTGGTGGGAACGGCCCTGCTCGTCTTCATCGGCGTGGGCTCGGTACCTGCGACGCTGATCGTCAACGGCTCGGCTCCGTTCACGATGGCCGACCTGGGCATGATCTCGCTGGCCTTCGCCACCATCGTCGTGGCCACCGTCTACGCGCTCGGTCACGTGTCGGGCAACCACATCAACCCGGCGGTGACGCTCGGCCTGGCGGTCACGGGCAAGTTCCCGTGGAAGGAGGTGCCCGGCTACATCGCGGCGCAGCTCGTCGGAGCGACGATCGGTGCCTTCGCCATCGTCGGCGTGCTGGGCTCGAAGGCGCACGAGGTCGGGCTCGGCGTGGCGTCGTTCAACAAGTCGTTGGGTGTGGGCAACGTGCAGGGCTTCTTCGCCGAGTTCGTCGGGACGTTCATCCTCGTCTTCGTCATCTTCGGTGTGATCCATCGGAAGGCGGCACCCGGGTGGGCCGGTCTGGCCATCGGGCTCGTCGTGTTCGCGGCCATCATCCCGGTGGCGCCGGCGACGGCCGCCGCCATCAACCCCGCCCGTGTCGTCGGCCCGATGCTCGTACTGCAATTCTTCGGTGGTGCGGTCCAGTGGGCGCAGATGCCCGTCTACGTCGGTGCCGAGGTGTCGGCCGGCGTGGCCGCCGCCGCCGTCTACACGCTGCTGGCTCGGACCGCACTCGACCGCAGGATCCACGCCACGCCCACCGAGGACTTCGTTCCCGATTCACTCCTCAGCACGGGCGTCTGAGTCGTCGCCGATCGACACAAGGAGAGTGTGATCATGAAGAAGCTCATCAACGATCCGGCGACCGTCGTGACCGACGCCCTCGCTGGCATCTCGGCTGCTCATCCCGGACTGCGCGTCGATCTCGAACGGAAGATCATCTACCGGTCAGACGCCCCGGTGACGGGCAAGGTCGGACTGATCTCCGGCGGTGGCTCGGGCCATGAGCCGCTCCACGGAGGCTTCGTCGGACTCGGGATGCTCGACGCCGCCTGCCCGGGCGAGGTCTTCACGTCGCCGACGCCCGACCAGATGTTCGAGGCGACCAAGTTCGTCGACGGCGGAGCCGGCGTGATGCACATTGTGAAGAACTACACGGGCGACGTCCTGAACTTCGAGATGGCCGCCGAGATGGCCGCCGCTGACGCTGGTGTCAAGGTCGAGTCGATCGTCACGAACGACGATGTCGCCGTCGAAGACAGCCTCTACACCGCGGGTCGGCGGGGAGTAGGCGTCACCGTCCTCGTCGAGAAGATCTGCGGCGCCGCGGCGGAACGGGGACACGACCTCGCCGGCGTGGCCGCCATCGGCCGGAAGGTGAACGGCTGGGGACGCAGCATGGGAATGGCCCTCACCTCGTGCACGGTGCCCGCCGCCGGCAAGCCGACGTTCGAGCTGGGTGAGACGGAGATGGAGATCGGGATCGGCATCCACGGCGAACCAGGTCGCCACCGCGAGCCACTTGGCAACGCCGCCGACATCGCCGAGCGCCTCGTCGACCCGATCGTGCGCGACCTTCCCTTCCAGCGCGGCGACGCGGTGCTGGCGTTCGTGAACGGGATGGGGGCGACGCCGCTCCTCGAGCTCTACGTCGTCTTCGCCGAGGTCGCGCGTATCTTGGGTGGTCACGAAATCACCGTCGAACGCTCGTTGGTCGGACCGTTCATCACGTCGCTCGACATGGCCGGCTGTTCCATCACGCTCCTCAAGCTCGATGACGAGCTCATCCGGCTGTGGGACGACCCCGTGTGTACGCCGGCGCTGCGCTGGGGAGTCTGAATCGTGAGCCGTGAGCTCGTCTCGGTCGAGCGGCTCGACGCCTGGGTCCGACGCTTCGCCGACCTCGTCGCCGATCAGTGCGCCTATCTCACCGACCTCGACTCGGCCATCGGCGACGCCGACCACGGCATCAACATGGACCGTGGCATGCGGGCCGTCGGCAACGCCCTCGACACCGCACGGCCCGCGACCGCGGACGAGCTGTTCAAGCTGGTCGGGATGACCCTCGTGAGCAGCGTCGGTGGCGCCAGCGGCCCCCTCTATGGAACGTTCTTCCTGCGGCTCGGGGCGGCGTGCGGCCCTCGCGATGCCATCTCGGTCGACGATCTGGCCAAGGCCTTCCGGGCCGGCGTCGAGGGCCTCGTCGCGCGGGGTCGCCCGGAATTGGGCGACAAGACGATGTACGACAGCCTGCAGCCGGCGCTCGAAGCCCTCGACGCCGCCGTCGAAGACGGACACGCCCCCGGCGACGCCTTGTCGTCGGCGTGGCGGGCGGCGGTCAACGGACGCGACGCAACCATCCCGATGGTCGCACGGAAGGGCCGAGCCAGCTACCTCGGCGAGCGCAGCGCCGGTCACCAGGATCCGGGCGCCACCTCGGCGGCCTTGCTGTTCGAGGCGGCGGCCGACGTGTTGTCCTCTCCGTCCGAGGGGTAGGGATGGTCGGCATCGTCGTGGTCTCCCACAGCCGTCGGCTGGCCGAGTCGGCGGTCGAGCTGGCCCTGCAGATGGTGCGGGGCGCGGCACCGGCCATCGAGATCGCCGCTGGTCTCGATGATCACGTGCTTGGCACGGACGCCGCTCGGGTCAAGGAGGCGATCGATCGGGTCGCATCACCTCACGGCGTCCTCGTCATCATGGATCTCGGTAGCGCGGTGCTCAGCGCCGAGTTGGCGCTCGAACTTCGGGGGGACCCCGGCGACTGCCCCGTCGTTCTGTCGGACGCTCCGCTGGTCGAAGGCCTCGTCGCCGCCGTCACCTTGGCGGCCGCCGGGGCCCCGTTGGCCGAAGTAGCGGCCGACGCCGGACAAGCAGCGCAGATCAAGACGGCGTTGTTGCATGTCGGCGACGCCGACCCGGGCACGGGCGAGACCGAGGCGCCGATCCCCGTGGCGGGGATCGAGCTCGCGATCCACAACGAGCACGGGCTCCACGCTCGCCCGGCCGCCCGCTTCGTCGAAACCGTCCGTCGCTTCGACGCCGACGTCACCGTCCGAAACCTGACCCAGGGCGGCCCGGCGGTCAGCGGACGGAGCGTCAGCGCGCTCTCGACGCTCGGCGCGCTGGCCGGCAATCGGATCCACGTCGCGGCGTCGGGTCGTCAAGCCCGCGAAGCCCTGGCCGCGGTGGCCGCCCTCGTGCGCCGTAACTTCGACGAGTCAGTCGATCGGGGAACCGTCGCCGTTCGAGCCGAGCCGGGGCCTGGGCCCGTCGGTGCGTCGCCTGGCATCGGGATCGGCCCGAAGACGTCGCTCGCGCGGGCTGCCGTCGACGACGAGCCAAGGTCACCCCTCGGCCGTCCTGACGCCGAACGGGAACGGCTGCTGACGGCCATCGAAACGAGCCGGGCCGAGATCACCGCCATGGGCGAGCACGTCGCGACCACCGCCGGCCGACCGGAAGCCGAGATCTTCACAGCTCACCTGCTGCTCCTCGACGACGACGAGCTCGTCGGCCGAGCAATCACCGCCATCGAACACGAAGCGGTCAGCGCGCAGCACGCGTGGGTAGGCGCGGTCGCCGAACTCGAGACAAGGTTCGCGCAGCTCACCGATCCCTACCAACGCGCCCGGGCCGACGATGTCCGCGCCGTCGGCGACCACGTGCTCAGCCACCTGGTCGGCGCGACGATCACGGCCGGCGTGCCCGTTGACGGTGTCCTGGTCGCCGCCGACCTGATGCCCGCTCAGGTCGCGGCCCTCGACCCGGCACGCGTCATCGCTGTCGTCACCGCCGCCGGCACGCCGGTGTCCCACAGCGCCATCCTCGCTCGGTCGCTTGGCATCCCGGCGGTGGTCGGCGTGGGCGACGCCGTCCTCGATGTGGCCGACGGCATCACGATCCTGGTCGACGGGTCTGAGGGCGTCGTGATCGTCGATCCCCCGCCGGACGTGTGCTCGCGCTATCGAGAGCGAGCTGACGCGCAACGGCTTCGAGCCGAAGACCTTCTGGCCCGGGCGGCGCGGCCGGCCATCACCACCGACGGGACTCGCATCGAGGTCGCCGCCAACATCGCGTCCATCGACGACGCCGTCCAGGCCGTCCGGCACGGCGCCGACGCCGTGGGGTTGCTGCGTACCGAGTTCCTCT
>DASXAI010000133.1:0-3941 GCA_036406775.1 Acidimicrobiales bacterium | reverse complement strand
GTTCTTCGACTACGACGGGCCGGCCGGCCGCCGGATGATGTGCCGAACGGCGGCCTTGCAGATCAACGTCGACGTCGGCACCGAGCCCGAGGCCGAGCGCCGGTGGCGGCTGGCCCACGTGCTCGGCCCGGTGCTGTCGGCCGCCTTCGCCACGTCGCCGGTGGCCGAAGGACGGCCCAGCGGTTGGGCGTCGACGCGCCTGGCCACCTGGCTGGCCATCGATCCGACGCGCACAGCCGCCGTCGGCGGCGGTCGCGACGCCTTCGTCTCCTATGCCCTCGACGCCAACGTGATGCTGGTGCGGCGAGACGGCCGGTTCGTGCCGATGCGCGACCGGCTGTCGTTCGCGTCATGGATCCGGTGCGGCCACACCCTCGGCGGGCCGACACATGACGACCTCGAATACCACCTGACGACGCTGTTCCCGCCCGTGCGGCCGCGACGATGGCTCGAACTGCGCTACCTCGACGCCCTGCCCGACCCGTGGTGGCGGGTCGCGGCGGCCGTGGTCACGGCGCTGCTCGACGATCCCGATGCCGGCGAGGTGGCCGAAGCGGCGGCCCGTCAGGTGGCCGACCGGTGGTGCGACGCCGCTCGCTGCGGCCTCGCCGACCCGGTCATCCAGCTGGCAGCGGCGCAGTGCGTCGGTGCGGCGCGCCAGGCCTTCGGGCGCCTCGGTATCAGCCACCGGATGGCGGCGGCGTGCGACGCCTTCATCGAGCGCTACCTGGCGCGCGGCCGCACGATCGGCGACGACCTGCTCTACGACTGGCGAGCCGGGCGGCCGCTGGTCCCGACCCCAGAGCCCGGGGAGGACCGATGGACCTGAAGGACCGCATCGCGGCCGAGCTCGGAGCGAGCCGGCACCGGTCGCTCGCCCTGCTGGCGCCGCTCGACGAGGCCGACCTGCGCCGCCAGCACTCGCCGTTGATGTCGCCACTCGTGTGGGACCTGGCCCACGTCGGCAACTACGAGGACCAGTGGCTGCTGCGCGCCCTCGGACAGCCGGGCGTGGGCGCCGAGCTCGACGACGTCTACGACGCCTTCAGGCACCCGAGGCCCGATCGCCCGTCGTTGCCCATGCTCGGGCCCGACGAGGCCCGGGCCTATCTCGATGAGGTGCGGGCCCGGGTGCTCGATCACCTGCAGACGATCCGCCTCGACGAGGGGGACCCGTTGCTGGATGGCGGCTTCGTCTACGGCATGGTCGTGCAGCACGAGCACCAGCACGACGAGACGATGCTGGCCACGCTCAACCTGATGGCGGCGCCCGGCTACCGGCCCGACGCGCCGCCGGCGCCGGCTGCTCCTGTGACGGTGGCGACGGGTGAGGTCTTCGTCGCCGGTGGCGTCTTCGAGATGGGCACCTCCACCGAGCCGTGGGCGTACGACAACGAGCGGCCGGCTCATGACGTCGACGTGCCCGCCTTCTGGATCGACACGGCGCCGGTCACCAACGCCGACTACGTCGCGTTCATCGATGCCGGCGGCTACGACGACCCCCAGTGCTGGACGGCCGATGGGTGGAAGTGGCGTCAGGAAGCCGAGCTCGAGCATCCGCAGTTCTGGCGCCGCGGCGGGGGGCAGTGGGAACGCAGCCGGTTCGGATGGATCGAACCGCTGCCCGGGGGCGAGCCTGTGCAGCACGTCGGCTGGTACGAAGCCGACGCCTACGCGCGCTGGGCCGGCAAGCGGCTCCCCACCGAGGCGGAGTGGGAGAAGGCAGCGTCCTGGGATCCGGTCACCGGCGGCAAGCGCCGCTACCCGTGGGGCGACGATGGGCCCGATGCGGCGACGGCGAACCTCGCGCCGCGCCACTTCGGCCCGGCCGCCGTGGGGTCGTATCCCGCCGGCGCCAGCGCCTACGGCTGCGTCCAGATGGTCGGTGACGTGTGGGAGTGGACGGCGACGGATTTCTCCCCATTCCCGGGCTTCGTCGCCCATCCGTACAAGGAGTACTCCGAGGTGTTCTACGGGTCCGAGTACAAGGTGTTGCGGGGTGGCTCGTGGGCCACCCATCCGACGGCGATGCGGACCACCTTTCGCAACTGGGACTACCCGATCCGCCGTCAGATCTTCTCCGGCTTCCGGTGCGCGCGCGATGCCTGAGATCCCCGTTGTCGACGTCAACCTCACACCGGCCGACCTCGACGCCACGCTGCGCGCCGACGTGCTCGACGGCCTCGGCCACCGACCGCGCACCCTGCCACCGAAGTGGTTCTACGACGACCGGGGCTCGCAGCTGTTCGACGAGATAACACGGCTCGAGGCGTACTACCCCACCCGGAGGGAGCGGGAGATCCTCGGGCGGGAGGCCCTCGCCATCGCCCGCCGGGCCGGCACCGACACGCTGGTCGAGTTGGGTTCCGGCACGTCCGAGAAGACTCGCATCCTGCTCGACGCCTGGCTCACCACCGGGCTGCGCCGTTTCGTGGCGTTCGACGTGAGCGAGTCCACGCTGCGCGATGCCAGCCGGGCCATCGCCGACGAGTACCCGGGCGTCGAGGTCCACGCCGTCGTCGGTGACTTCGAGCGCCACCTCGGCGCCCTTCCCACCGGTGGGCGGCGCACGGTGGCGTTCCTCGGCAGCACCATCGGCAACCTCGTGCCGGCCGAGCGGGCCGCGTTCCTGAAGGAGCTGCGGGCCGCCCTCGAGCCGGGCGACTCGTTCCTCCTCGGCACCGATCTGGTGAAGGACCGCCACCGGCTGATCGAGGCCTACGACGACCGGGCCGGCGTCACCGCCGAGTTCAACCGCAACGTGCTGCACGTCGTGAACCGCCGGCTCGGCGCCGACTTCGTGCCCGAGCGCTTCCGGCACGTGGCGCGGTGGGATGCCGGGCGGGAGTGGATCGAGATGCGCCTGCGGTCCGAGCGCGACCAGGTCGTGCGCATCCCGACACTCGGCCTCGAGGTCGCCTTCGACGACGGTGAGGAGTTGCGCACCGAAGTCAGCGCCAAGTTCCGCCGTCGTGGCGTCACGGCCGAGCTGGCGGACGCGGGCTTCGAGCTCGACCAGTGGTGGACCGACGCCGCCGGCGACTTCGCTCTCTCGTTGTCGTTCGCTGGTTAGGCCGCCACTGGAGCGAACGCCGACCACAGGGCGGCGTACTCGCCGCCACGGGCGAGCAGCTCGTCGTGCGACCCTTCCTCGACGATGCGGCCGCCGGACACGACGAGGATGCGGTCGGCGGTGCGCGCCGTCGGGAGGCGGTGGGCCACGAGCACGGTGGTGCGGCCCGTTGCCACGACGCCCATGGCCCGCTGGACCCGCGCCTCGCTGGCCAGGTCGAGCTGGGATGTCGCTTCGTCGAGGAGCAGGATGGCGGGGTCGACGAGCTGGGCCCGGGCGAGGGCCACGAGCTGGCGCTGCCCGGCCGACAGCGATCGGCCCCGCTCGCTGACCGGCGCGTCGTAGCCGCCGGGCAGGCCGGCCACGAACTCGTGGGCACCGACGGCGCGGGCGGCCGCCTCGATCTCGGCGTCGGTGGCGTCGGGGCGGCCGTAGGCAATGTTGTCGCGGACCGTGCCGGTGAAGAGGAACGCCTCCTGCGGCACCACACCGAGCTGGCGACGGAAGGCGCCGAGATCGAACTGGCGGAGATCGGTGCCGTCGACTCGGACCGTGCCGCCGGTGGGATCGTAGAAGCGAGCGATGAGCTTGACGAGGGTGGACTTGCCGGCACCCGTTTCGCCGACGAGGGCCACGGTCTCGCCGGGCGCGATCGTGACGTCGACACCGCCGAGGGCTTCGTCGCCCACGGTGCCCGGATAGCGGAAGTGGACGCCGTCGAGGCGGATCTCGCCTCGCAGCCGGCCGGGCGCCACTGGGTGAGCCGCCGGCGGCGTGCGAGTAGGAGTGGCGAGGAGCTCCTCGATCTTGTCGACGGAGGCCGCCGCCTGTTGCCACGTGTCGAACACCTGCGACAGCTGCTGGATGG
>DASXAI010000132.1:0-2323 GCA_036406775.1 Acidimicrobiales bacterium | reverse complement strand
CTTTCCGTTGTTCGCGATGGCCACGATCCACGGCCTCGCCGCGGGCACGGACGCCGCCACCCCCCTGTTCCGGGTCACCGTCCTGGCCGGGACCGCGGCGGTCGGTCTACTCACGGTGATCCGCACGAACCAGGCCACGAGTCCGCCCCCGGTGCGGGCGCGCACTTCGATCGAACGACGGTCAGCGCCGCCGAGGCCGGCTGAGCGGGCGGCTGAACGGGCGGCTGCGCCATATCCACCGCCCCCGCCTCGCATCCCATCGACTACCTTGCCCTCGCGCTGAGGGGCTGGACCGGTCCGCGGGCCGGTCCGACGGCTGCCTTTCTGGAGGTGACCATGGCGAAGATCGTCGTCACGGGTGGGGGCCTCATCGGGCTCTCGACCGCGATGCTCCTGGCCGACGACGGCCACGAGGTGACGGTGCTCGAACGGGACCCCGCCGGCCCGCCGGCGGTGGCCGATGAGGCCTGGACCGAGTGGGAGCGACGGGGCGTGAACCAGTTCCGCATGATCCACTTCTTCCTGCCGCGGTTCCGGTTGGTCATGGAAAAGGAGCTACCCCGGGTCATCGAGGCGTTCGATGCCGCCGGGGCCCTCCGGCTCAACCCGCTCAAGGACGCGCCGCCCGAGTTGACCGGCGGCTTCCGCGACGGTGACGAGATCTTCGAAGCCGTGACGGCTCGCCGTCCTGTCGGCGAGACCGTGGTGGCGACGCTCGCAGAGTCGACGCCTGGCGTCACGGTGCGTCGAGGCGTGGCGGTGGTCGGCCTGATCACGGGAACACCGGTGACACCGGGCGTTCCCAACGTCACGGGCGTCCTCACCGAGTCCGGGGAGGAGATCTCGGCCGATCTCGTTGTCGATGCAACGGGCCGTCGATCCCCGCTGCCGACGTGGCTCGCCGACGCCGGCGCCCGCCCTCCCGACGAAGAGCTCGACGATTGCGGATTCATCTACTACGGGCGGCACTTCCGTTCGGCCGACGGGTCCGTGCCGTTCGCACTCGGCGGGCTCCTCCAGCACTACGACTCGGTGTCGATGTTGACCCTCCCCGCCGACAACGGCACGTGGGGCGTCGGCGTCATCACCAGCGCGAAGGACCCGACGCTGCGCGCATTGCGCGACGTCGACACGTGGACCAGGGTCGTCCGCAGCTACCCGCTCATAGCCCACTGGCTCGACGGCTCGCCGATCGACGAGCAGGTCGCGGTGATGGCGAAGATCGAGGACCGGCATCGCGATTTCGTGGTCGACGGCACGCCGGTCGTCACCGGGCTGGTCGCCGTCGGCGACTCGTGGGCGTGCACGAACCCTTCGGTCGGCCGTGGCATCTCGATCGGTGTGCTCCACGCCGTCGCGCTGCGCGATCTCGTCCGTTCGCACGACCTGAACGATCCGCTCGGCGTCGCCAAGGAGTGGCACGACATCACGATCGCGACCGTCGAGCCGTTTTTCCGCTCCACCCTCGCATTCGACCGCCATCGGCTGGCCGAGATCGACGCCCAGATCGCCGGCGTGCCGTACGAGCCCGACGACCCGGGTTGGAAGCTGGGCCAGCGCCTGCAGGCCGGCGTGGGCGCCGATCCCGAACTCCTGCGCGGCTTCCTCAAGATCGCCACGCTCAACGCCACGCCGGAAGAGGTGTTCGCCGACAACGGCATGATCGAGCGGGCGCTGCGGGTGGGTGGGCCGCTCGAGGACACGCCCGCTCCCGGTCCGAACCGGGCCGAGCTGCTCGCCGCGGTCGCCGGCTGAGGAGGGGTCTGCTCATGCGATTCGACAGCAACGGCGTCGGCATCGAGTTCATCGACGAGGGCAGCGGGCCGCCGGTCGTACTGGTGCACGGTTGGCCGGACTCGGGCCGGCTCTGGCGGAACCAGGTGCCGGCACTCGTCGGCGCCGGCTACAGAGTCATCGTGCCGGACCTTCGTGGTTTCGGGGAGTCCGACGCGCCCGAGGACGTCGAGGCCTACGGGCTCACCACCATCCTCGGTGACGTCCTCGGCCTGCTCGACCACCTGGAGATCCCGCGGGCCCACGTCGTCGGGCACGACTGGGGCGCGGCGGTCGTGTGGCTGCTCGCCTCGCTGGCGCCCGATCGGGTCGACCACCTCGTGGCCCTGTCGGTCGGCCATCCCGGCAGCTTCCGCGGTGCCGGCCTCGGACAGCGAGAGAAGTCCTGGTACATGCTGCTGTTCCAGTTCGCCGGCGTCGCCGAGCAGTGGCTGTCGGCCAACGACTGGGCCAACTTCACCGCCTGGGCCAAGCATCCCGATCATGACGCCGTCATCGTCGAGCAAGGCCGGCCGGGACGGCTCACCGC
>DASXAI010000131.1:0-2665 GCA_036406775.1 Acidimicrobiales bacterium | reverse complement strand
CCCGGACCCACCAACACGCTACGACCACCCCCTCCCCGACCCAAGAGGCAAGTTGCTCAGCAGTCTCTTAGGGCTTCTTCGTCGTGGTGGTGGCGGCCACCGTCGTCGACGTCGTGCTGGTGGTGGTGGACGTGCTCGTGGTGGTGGGTGGCGGCAGCGCCCGACCCACGGTGATCGACACGGTGGAGCCCTTCGGTGCCGGCGTGCCGGCCGGCGGGTTCTGGTTCACGACGGTGCCGGCCTGGGTGGAGTTGTACGGCACGTCGACGTCCGACTTGGCGACCAGGAAGCCGGCCGCCTGGAGGGCGTCGCGCGCCGCCGACTCCGTCTGGCCGACGACCATCGGCACCCCCACCTGGGGCGGGCCGGACGACACGACCAGCGTCACCGTGGTGCCCTTGTCGACGGTCTGACCGGCGCCCGGATCCGTTCGGATGACGGTGCCCGCTTCGACCCGCTCGCTCGCCTCCTGCGTCTGCTTCACCGCCAGCCCGGCCCCGGTGAGCTGCGACGTGGCCGAGACGACGTCGAGACCGTTGACGTTCGGCACCGCCACCTGACCGACGCCCTTCGACACGGTGAGCTTCACCGTGCTGGCGGCGTCGACCTTGCCCGGCGCCGGGTCCTGGGCCAACACGGTGCCGGCCGGCTGGGTCGCCTCTTGCTCGGTGGTCTGCACAGCCAAGCCGAGCTGCTGCAGCGTGGCCTGGGCCTGTTGCAGGTTCTGGCCGACGACGTTGGGGAGATCCACCTGGGCCTTGGGCTTGACGTAGGAGAGCTTCACGGCCGAGCCCTTGTCGACCTTGGCCGCGGCCGCCGGGTCCTGTGCGAACACGACGTTGGGCGGCGTCGTCCCCGTGTCCTGCGGGTCGTCCTGCACCTGGAGGCCCTGGGCCGACAACTGTTGCTTGGCCTGGTCGATCGCCATGCCGACCACGTTCACGACGGCCACCGTGTCGGCCGAGCTGCTGTCGTCCTTCAGCGCGTTGTAGAGGATCACGCCGCCGATGCCGATCAAGAGGGCGGCGAGCACACCGCCGAGCACGTACCACCCGTTGCGGCGCGGGGGCTCGTCCTGCGTGTAAGGCACGGCGGTGGTGCGGGCGGCCGCCGGCGGGCGCACCTCGTTCGGTTGCACACGCGTGGCCTGGCTGGCGACGACCTGGGTCGGCGCCACGGGAGGAGGCGGCGGCACGGCGGGCGCCATCGTGGTGAGGGCCGCCGCGCCGGCCCCGGCCGCCGCGGCGACGGGCAAGCCCTCCCGGAAGCGCCGGAGGTCGGAGCGGAGATCATCAGCCGACGGGTAGCGGGCCGTGGGCGCCTTGGCCAGGAGCTTGGCGACGATGGCGTCGTAGGCCGGCGGCACCGTGGGCGCCACCTCGCTCAGCGGCGGCGGGGCGTCGTGCACCTGTTGGTAGGCGATGGCCACCGGGTTCTCGCCTTGGAACGGCACCTGGCCCGCCACCATCTCGTACATCACGATGCCGAGGCTGTAGAGATCGCTGCGGGGATCAGGGTTGCCGCCCTGGGCCTGCTCGGGCGAGAAGTAGGTGGCGGTGCCCATCACGGCGCCGGCCTGGGTGAGGTCCTGCTCCGTGGCGGCGTTCATGGCGCGGGCGATGCCGAAGTCGGCGACCTTCACCGCGCCGGTCGACGACACGAGGATGTTGGCCGGCTTCACGTCGCGGTGCACGACACCATTGCGGTGAGCGAACCCGAGGGCGGCGGCCACATCGGACGAGATGTCGGCGGCGCGCTGCGGGTGGAGCGTGCCGTCGGCTCGCAGGATGTCGGCGAGGGAGCGGCCGTTCACGTACTCCATCACCATGAAGTAGGTGCCGCCCTGACGGCCGAAGTCGTAGACGCCGACGATGTTCGGATGCGTGAGGTTGGAGGCGGCGGTGGCCTCGCGCCGGAAGCGCTCCACGAAGTTCGGGTCGGCGGCGTACTCGGGGAACAGGACCTTGATGGCCACCGGCCGGTCGAGCAGGCGATCGCGCGCGAGGAAGACGTCGGCCATGCCGCCCCGACCGAGGCGGCTGTGGATCTCGTAGCGGTCGTTGAAGACGGGGCGATCGGGTGTGGACATCGGGGTTCGACGGGGCAGCCTACTGAGGGGCCTGTCGGCGGGCGTGGCAGTGGGCGCTCATCGACTTCACCCAGTGTGACCTCGTTGTTCGGCTCCGGGTTACGTCCTGCGTGTCCGTCGGTCGACGACCACGAGGAGGCCGACGACGACGGCACCGAGGGCGAACCAGCCGAGCGTCTCCCAGCCGGATACCGCGTCGTAGGTGAACTCGACGCGGTGCGAACCTGCGGGCACATCGACGGCCATGAACCCGGGAGCGACGACGGAGACGGGCGCCGGCGCGCCGTCGACGGTCGCGTGCCAACGGCCGTGGGCGCTCATCTTGAGTACGACGGCGGCGGGGCGGTTGGCCGTCACCGTGCCGCCCACGATCCCGTCGGCGCCCGGCCCGTAGACGAGCTGCACCGACCCGGCCGGCGTCGCGGGGACGGGCGCGTTCGCCGGCCGCGTCGGTGTGCCGCGCCGGCCGCCGTCGATCGTGAGCAAGGGGTACTCGCCGCGCGCCGCGGCGTCCGAACGGAGGAACGGGTTGACGGCGGCGTCGATGCCCTGACGCGTGGTCGCGATCGGCGCCGT
>DASXAI010000130.1:0-4847 GCA_036406775.1 Acidimicrobiales bacterium | reverse complement strand
GCCTTGGTGGAGCGCGTCGTGTTCGCGGGGCCGGACCGGGTCGTGAACGTCGGGGCGCGGCGCCGGTTGTTCAGCGGCGCCACTCGCCGAGCCGTCCAAGTGCAGGGTCGGGAGTGCTTCCACCCGTATTGCGACCAACCCGCCGACCAGACCCAGATCGATCACATCCAGCCGTACGCCGCCGGCGGCGCCACCATCGTCGACAACGGCCGCCCGGCCTGCGCCTACCACAATCGTCTACGTCATCAATCGACCCGGCCGCCGTAGCCGGACGCCAGCGAGCCGACGCACGTCAGGACGATGGCAGGTACACGAACGAATTCGGCCCGAGCGGGGCCCAGGTTTCCTCGCTGCCGGCGATGGCGACCTCGGTGCCGGTGAGCTGTCCGAAGGAGGAGGGGACCTGAGAGACCGGCACGGCCAGGTTGGCCGGGGTCGAGGTCGTCGTCGCGCCCTTGACCGTGGTCGAGGTGGTGGTGGTCGCGACCGCTTCCTCCTCGGGGAGGGGCGGCAGGACGGTGTAGGTGGGAATGAAGGTGGCGGCGGCGGAGGCGTGACGCGCCTCGACACCTCCTACCGACATCACCTGGCCTCGGAGCGGCGGCGCGTGGAGGATGGGGGCGAACGACTGGAACGTGCTGGCGGCCACGTTCTCGAGGCCGTACACGAACCACATCAGGTCCTCGGGATGGTTCCCGGCGGCGGCGATGGCCTTCAGATTCGGGTCGATGATGTTCGCCTGCAGGGCCGAGTTCGGCTGCGTGTACGGCGTGCCGCCGATGTCGCGGGTCGACTGCTCGAAGAACGTGGCGTGCTCGGCGTGGTGGTTGCGGAACAAGCGGACAGTGGTGCCGGCGTCGGGCGTGATCACGTTGAGGCCGAGGACAGTGTCGTAGGCGCCGACGAGGCTGTGCTCGAGCGACGACGAGGTGCGCAGCAGCACTTCGTCGGTGATGTTCTGCGTCGGCAAGCCCGAGGTGGTGGGGGACAAGCCGATCTGCGGCACTTGGGGCGCCGGCCGGTCGGGAGCGCAGGCCGCCACCACGGCGGCGACCGCCACCGAGAACCCGCCGACCACGAGCACATGGCGACGGCTGATGCCGTCATCGCTGATGAGGGGATCCATGCGCTCAGGACTCCACGATCGGATACTGGGCCGGCGTGATGCCGCCGGACGTCGACTCGAACGGCGGCAGGTAGGAGTCGGTGGGGGCACCGAGTTTCTCGCCGTACACGACGGCGTGGCGGGCTTCTGTGGGAAGGATGGACGCCACCAGGTACACCGGGTCGGTGGCGATCAGGCTGGAGATGGAGCCGGTGTAGCTCGACGCCATCGCCGTCTCGAGCTCGAGCAACACCTGCAGGAGGGCCGGCTCGGAGGACGCCGCCTGGATGCGCGTGGTGTAGGCCGACACGAGCGACTGGTTGGCGATGTTGGTGATGACCTTGCCGCCCATGCCGGCGAAGGACTGCCCGTGGTCGCGGTGGTGGGCCTGGAACCGGGTGACGATCTTGGCGTTGTCGGCGCTGAGCCGGCCGGTCGCCAATGCCTGGGTGTAGATGGCGACCAACGCCAGCTCCACCGAGTTGGCGAACGAGAGGACCACGAGGTCTTCGGCCTGGGGCTTGGCGGGTGGCGCAGTCGTGGTGGTGGTGGCGACGGCCGTGGTGGTGGGACCGGCAGTGGTGGTCGCGCCGGCCGCGGCGGTGGTGGAGGTCCCCGAGCCGCCCCCGCCGGTTCCTGCCGCGCCCGCCGCAGTGGTGACGGTGGTGGCCGCCCCGGCCCCGCCCGTGGTGGTGGGCGACTGCTGGGCTTCCGCGACGCCGGCGAGTGCCGGTACGGCGACGGCGGCGCCGGCGGCCGCCGCAGCTGCGCCCCCCAGCCGGCGCATCAGCTGGCGGCGCCCCAGGCGCACTCCGTTCGGTTCCACTCGGTGATCTCCTCCAGGGCCTTGTCCCGCCAACCGGGCAACTCTAGAAGTCGAGGGCGGACAGTTCGGGAATCCAGCCGGACGCCCTGGTCACGGCCGTCCGCCACTGCTCCCGGTCGAGCGCCCGTGCTGGGGCCACGACCGCTCGCGGCGACCACGTGGCGGCCGCCTCGGCCAGGTCCTTCCAGACGCCGACGGCGACGCCGGCCAGGAAGCCCGCGCCCAAGGTCGTGGCGTCGGCGACAGGTGAAACCTCGATCGTGCGGCCGGTGGCGTCGGCCAGGGCCTGCACGAACGTGGCGTTCAGGCTCATGCCGCCGTCGACGCGGAGGTGCGAGATGGCGCGGCCCGTGTCGGCCTCGGCGGCATCGACGAGGTCGGCGCCGCGCTGGGCGATGCCCTCGAGGACGGCGCGCACCACCTCCGGCCGCCCACTGCCACGCGTCAGCCCGAGGAGCGTGCCCCGGGCCCCGTAGTCCCACGCCGGCGTGCCCAAGCCCAACAGTGCCGGCACGAACACGACCCCGCCGGTGTCGGCGCACTGCGCCGCCACGACATCGCTCTCGGACGCCGCGCTCAGCAGGCCGAGGTCCTCGACGAGCCACTCGACGCAGGCGCCGGCCGTCAGCATGATGGCCTCGACGCCCCACGTGGCCACGCCGTCCTCGCTCCAGGCGACGATCGGGAACGTGCCGGCCTTCCCGCGAGCAGCCGAGCTCGGCGGCGTCGAGCCGGTGCACAGGTCGAGCATCCCGCCCGTGCCGAACGTCGCCTTGGCCATGCCCGGCTGGATGCAGCCCTGCCCGACCATCGACGCCTGCTGGTCGCCGGCCAGCCCGGCGATCGGCGGCGCGCCATCCAACGCCGACGCCGGGCCGAGCACGCCGCTGGAATCGACCAGCGCCGGCAACATCGCCCGCGGGATGGCCAACGCGTCGAGCACATCGTCATCCCAGTCGGACCCGTCGGGCCGCAGCAGCCCCGTGACGCCGGCGTTGCTCCGGTCGGTGACGTGGAGGGTGCCTCCCGACAGCACCCACGCCAGCCATGTGTCGACGGTGCCGAAACAGAGGTCGCGCGACCGGTCGGCGTCGTAGGTCTGCAGCAGCCAGACGAGCTTGGTGGCCGACTGGTTCGGGGCGAAGCGCAGGCCCTGCCCCGCCCACGTGATGCAGTCCATCACCGTGCGCAGGTCCTGCCAGCCGAGTGCCGGTCCCACCGGTTCGCCGGTGGCGCGGTCCCAGACGATCGTCGACGCCCGCTGGTTGGTGATGCCGATGGCCTCCACCGGGCCAGCCACAGTGACGGCGGTCGCGGCCACGTCGAGGACGAGACCGGCCAAGGCGGCGGCGTCGAACTCGACCAGGCCGGCGAAGGGCGTGTCGGGGGCGAAGGCCCGGTACTCGATGTGGTCGACGCTCCCGCGCCTGCTCACGATGGCGGCGCGCAGGCCGCTGGTGCCGACATCGACGACGAGGACGCTCACGGCTCCCTCCGGGCGTTGCTGCGGGCCGACGCCAGGAGTCCCCCGACGGTACCGGCGACGATCGACAACAACAGACTCGACAGGTACTTGCTCCAGTGCAGGTCCTCGTCGGTGGCGAGGCGCTTCACGATCCCGATGGCCTGGACGACGACGTAGACGGCCACGGCGGTGACGATGGCGTTCGTGAGCGGCGCGCCGACCCGCTGATCGCGCGCCGCGACAAAGGCCCCGAGCACGAGGCCGACCAGCACGCCGATGACCGAGATCCAACCGGCCCAACCGAGATCGTTCTCGTCGGACACGCCGAGGCCGATGAGGGCGAACGGGATGGCGATGACGGCGGCCACCACCATGCCCCGCACGATCGCCTGGCGATCGAGCTCTACACCGGCCATCGCACCTCCCCGAACGACGACGCCAACCCCAGCTTGCCCGGGTTCAGGATGCCCGCTGGATCAAGCGCGGCCTTCACGCGGCCCAGGACGCCGGCGGCCGGACCGAGCGCCTCGGCCACGAACCGGGACCGGTTGAGGCCGACACCGTGGTGGTGGCTCAGGGATCCGCCGTGGGCGAGGACCGTTCGCGTGCCGGCGTCCCACAGCGCGACGTAGGTCGCGTCGACGGCGTCGGCGGGGGGAGTGGCCGCGAAGGTGAAGTACACGCACGCGCCGTCGCTGTAGCTGTGCGACAGGTGCGCGGTGGCCACGCGGCAGTCGGGTACGGCGAGGAGGGCAGCCACGGTGGCGACGTAGATCTCGGGGAGCCGCACCCAGGGCGCCGATATCTCCATGGTGTCGACGACGAATCCCTTGCGGGTGAGGGCGTCGAGGGCGCTGACGTCGTTGCGGTGCTCGAGCCACGCGTCGACGAGGCCGGTGTCGAGCCGGGCCGCGTCGGTGCACTCGTCCTCCACGATGCGGCGGGTGGCGGCGATCAGCGCGTCGTCGGCCTCGTCCAGCACGAGCAGCACGCATCTCGTGCCGTCGCCGCCGTGCGAGCGGGCCGACTCCGCCCCGTCATAGAGGCGCAGCACCGCCGGCGTGGCCCCGCGCCGCAGGATGCGCCGGCACGCGTCGATGCCGGCGGCGAAGCTCGTGAAGCCGAAGGAAGCCCGCCACTCCACGGGCGGCAGGGGGTGCACGCGCAGGCGGACGCCGGTGATCACGCCGAGGGTGCCCTCCGAGCCGACGAACAGCTGCGTCAGATCGGACCCGGCGGCCTGGCGCGGAACGCCACCGGTGGTGACGGTGGAGCCGTCGGCCAGCACGACATCGAGCCCGACCACGATGTCCTCGATCTTGCCGTAGCGCGTCGAGTACTGGCCGGCGGAGCGGCACGCCAGCCACCCGCCCACCGTCGACAGCTCGATGGACTGCGGCCAGTGCCCGAGCGTGACGCCGTGCTGCGAGCGGAGGTCGGCTTCGAGGTGG
>DASXAI010000129.1:0-29254 GCA_036406775.1 Acidimicrobiales bacterium | reverse complement strand
GTTCTTCGAGTACTTCCCGCACTGGGCCCGCTCGATCGTGTGCGGGTTCGCCCGGCTCAACGGCTCCACCGTCGGCGTGGTCGGGAACCAGCCGATGGTGCTGGCCGGCGTGCTCGACATCGAGAGCTCGGAGAAGGCGGCTCGGTTCGTGCGGACGTGCGACGCCTTCAACATCCCGCTCGTGACGTTCGTCGACGTGCCCGGGTTCCTGCCCGGCGTCGACCAGGAGTACGGCGGCATCATCCGCCACGGCGCCAAGCTCCTGTACGCATACTGCGAGGCCACGGTGCCTCGCATCCAGGTGATCACGCGGAAGGCATACGGCGGCGCCTACGTCGTCATGGACTCCAAGTCGATCGGGTCGGACCTGTCGTTCGCCTGGCCCACGGCCGAGCTGGCGGTGATGGGGCCGCAGGGCGCGGTCGAGATCGTGTACCGGCGGGAGTTGCAGCAGGCGGCCGACCCCGTCGCCCGTCGGGCCGAGCTCGTGGCCGAGTACACCGAGAAATACGCCAACCCGTACGCCGCCGCCGAGCGGGGCTACGTCGACGACGTGATCGACCCGGCCGAGACGCGGGCCAAGCTGATCGCCGGGTTCGCCATGCTGCGTTCGAAGCGCGAGGAGCTGCCGCGCCGCAAGCACGGGAACGTCCCGCTGTGAACGTGTCGGTCGAAACGCCGGCCACCGACGAGGAAACCGCCGCCATCGTGGCCGCCATCGAGGCGTTCTGGCCCCGGCCCGTGGTGGTGCTGCCCGAGGCGGCCAAGCGGCCCTCGGCGTGGCGGTTCAGCGGGCGCTGGTGGTCACGTCCCGTGCCCGCCCGGCGCGATCGCCCCTGGTATTGAGCCCACCCTCGCCGTTCTCGCGTCGCTGCGGTGTCGTAGAGCCCGCCTAGCTTCGTCAGAACCCGAGGAGGTCGGCGGCGCGTTCCTTGGGGCGGCCGATCACGACCCGGTCGCCGCGGACGAGGAGGGGGCGTTGCATGAGGCGGGGGTGCTCGAGGAGGAGGTCGATCACGGGGCCGGGCTCGGTGTAGTCGGCGGGATCGAGGCCGAGCTCCTTGAAGTACGGGTCCTTGCGCACGAGGTCGGCCACCGGACCCTCGAGGTGGGCCACCAGCCACTCGAGCCGTTCCCGGCTCGGGGGCGTCTTCAGGTACTGGATCACGTCGACGTCGACGCCGGCGTCGCCCGCCATCGCCAGCACGTTCTTCGAGGTACTGCAGTTGGGGTTGTGGTAGATCGTGACGTCGGCCATCGGGTCAGCTCCCCACCACGTTGAGGGCGCGCCGCAGGCCGCCCGGGAGCGGGTCGTCGGCCGGCAACCGGCCGTTGGTGACGGCGATGAGCTCGTCGTCGCTGAGGACGGCCTCCTCCTCGCCGGCGCGCACCTTGGTGCCGCCGTCGGCCGGGGTCACTTCGACCTCCGGCTTCATCTCGCCCAACACGAACACGGCGAAGCGGCGGCGCCAGTCGGCCCGAGCGGCCGCTTCGGCGGGGGTGACGGGCACGCCCACGTCGTCGGCGTGGGTGGCCAGCTCGGAGGCCAGGTGGAACGCCTGCCAGCGGGCGGGGTACGGGCCGACCATGGTGGGAATCTCGCCGCCATCGCGAGCACGCAGCTCTCGGGTCGTGCGCCCGCAGGTCTCGCGCCACTCGGCCAGCACTTCGTCGCTCGAACGGCCGGCCCGGTCGGCCACCCCGACGGCGTTGAACGCGTCCATGTCGCCGACGCCTCGCTTCCCGAGGCTTTCCATGAAGCCGGGCAGGGCGTCGTCGAGGCAGGCGTGGTTGTACTCCTCGCTGCCGGCCAGGTGGGCCAGCATGTCCTGCGTCGTCCAGTCGGTGCACGCCGACGGGCGGCCCCAGCCGCCGGCGTCGAGCCCCGAGAAGTAGGCGTCGAGCCGGGCCGCTTCTGCCTCCATCAAGTCGTAGGGATCGAGTCCGTCGAGCACGGCGTCGTCAGGCATGCGCGCACTGTAAACCGGTAGAACTCGTGGGATGCCGGTCGAGCTCAGCACCGTGGCCGACGACGAGATCGTGACCCACGACGGCCCCGTCGTGCGCCGCTACACCGGCCTGACACCCGACACGGAGGTCGCCCTCGACGGCGTGACTGTCCGGACGCTGCCCCGGCCGCCAGGACCGCTGCTGGCCCGCATCGTCACCGTGAACGACGTCCACTTCGGCGAGGTCGAGTGCGGGCGGATCGACGACTCGCCGCTCGGGCCCATCCTGCGCGGCGACCACTATCCCGACGTCATGAACGCCGGCGCCATCACCGAGATCACCGCCGTCAAGCCCGATGTGGTCGTCGTCAAGGGCGACCTCACCAACGCCGGCCGGCCCGAGGAGTTCGCCGCCTTCCGTGCCGCCTACGGGATCTTCGGCGACCGCCTGCACGTCGTGCGGGGCAACCACGACAGCTACGACGGCCAGCGCGACTATGCCGGCGACGCCGTCGTGGACGGCGCCGGCTTCCGCCTCGCCCTGCTCGACACGGCCCGGGCCGGCCGCCCCAACGGCTCGCTCGATGCGTCGCAGCTCGACTGGCTCGACACCGTGGCGGCCGAGGCCGACCGACCCGTGCTCGTCATGGGCCACCACCACCCCTGGCTCGGCGGCCACCGCAGCGACGACTACTTCGGCATCCGGCCCGACCCGTCGGAAGCCCTCGTCGCCGTGATCGCGCGCCGGCCGCAGATCGCCGGCTACTTCGCCGGACACACCCATCGCAACCGCGTGCGCCACCACCCGGCCACCGGGCCGATGCCCTACGTCGAGGTCGGGTGCGTGAAGGACTTCCCCGGCTCGTGGGCCGAGTACCGCGTGCACGAGGGCGGCACCCTGCAGATCCATCACCGCATCTCCTCACCCGAGGCGCTGGCGTGGAGCGAGCAGTGCCGCGTGCTCTATCGCGACTTCGGCATCGACTACGTCGCCTATGCCCTCGGCACGCTGGCCGACCGCTGTTTCCTGATCCCCTCTCGCTGAGGTATACAACAGGGCTCCTTGACGTCGCCTGACGAGCAGCGCGCCGCCATGGTGCGGAACCAGCTCCTCGCGCGTGGCGTGATCGACACCGCCGTGCTCTCGGCCTTCCGAGCGGTGCCACGCGAGCGGTTCGTCGCCGAAAGCCAGCGGCGGCGCGCCTACGAGGACCACCCGCTGCCGATCGGGTCGGGACAGACCATCTCGCAGCCGTACGTGGTGGCGTTCATGGCCGAGGCGATGGAGCTGCAGCCGGCTGATCACGTGCTCGAGGTCGGCGCCGGATCCGGCTACGCCGCCGCCATCTTCTCGCGGCTCGCCCGCGACGTCATCGCCATCGAGCGCTACCCCGAGCTGGCCGAAGCCGCCCGCACCGTCCTGGCCGAGCTCGGCTACGACAACGTGCGCATCGTGGCCGGCGACGGATCGCTCGGGTTCCCGGATGAGGCGCCCTACGAGGCCATCTGCGTCTCGGCCGGCGCCCCGGATGTCCCGCCGGCCCTGCTCGAGCAACTGGCTCCCGGTGGTCGGTTGGTGCTGCCCGTCGGCGATGCCGACTCCCAACGCCTGGTGCGGGTGCGCCGCCGGCCTGACGGCGGCGACCGCCGGGAGGACCTCGGTTCGGTGCGGTTCGTGCCGCTCGTCGGCGAGCAAGGCTGGCGACGCGGCCGCCGGGGCAGGCACCATCAGGAGCCGTGACCCCGGACGCCCCGGCCCCGCTCGCCGACCTGCGCGTGGTCGACGTCTCGACCGTGCTCGCCGGTCCATCGTGTGCGCGCTACCTCGCCGACTTCGGCGCCGACGTCATCAAGGTGGAGCGGCCCGGCACCGGCGACGGCGTGCGCTCGATGGGTTGGCGAGATCCGCGCGACGACGTGACCTTGTGGTGGAAGTTGGCGGCGCGCAACAAGCGCTGCATCGCCCTCGATCTGAAGGACCCTGACGACGTCGGCGTCTTCCTCCGTCTCTGCGACCGGGCCGACGTCGTGATCGAGAACTTCCGGCCCGGCACGCTCGAACGACTCGGCCTCGGGCCCGACGTCCTGCTGGCGCGCAACCCGTCGCTCGTGCTCACCCGCGTGACCGGCTTCGGCCAGGACGGCCCCTACGCCCAGCGCCCCGGGTTCGCCACCATCGCGGAGGCCATGAGCGGTTTCGCCGCCATCAACGGCGAACCGGAGGGCGGCCCCCTCCTGCCGCCGATCGCCCTCACCGACGAGGTGACCGGCCTGGTGGCGGCCTTTGCCACGATGGTGGCGCTGCACTCCGGCGTCGGACAGGTGGTCGACGTCAACCTGCTCGAGTCGCTCTTCCAACTCATGGGGCCGCTGATGAGCGCCTACCTCTTGACGGGGTATCTCCAGCCGCGAGCGGGCTCGGCCATCCCGTATTCGGTGCCTCGTGGGACCTTTCGGTGTCAGGACGGGACGTGGGTCGCCATCTCGACGTCGGCCGACAGCGTGGCGGCGCGTGTGATGACGCTGCTCGGGCTCGACCACGACCCCCGCTTCGACAGCTTCGCCGGGCGGGTCGAGCACCGCGACGAACTCGACGCCGCCGTGGCCGCGTGGATCGGCGCCCGGCCCGCGCCGGAGGTCCTGGCCGCCTTCGAGGCGGCCGAGGCCGCCATCGCGCCGGTGATGACGATGGCCGACATCGCCGCCGATCCGCACTTCCGGCATCGGGGCACGGTCATCGAGATCGACGGCACGCCGATGCAGGGGCTCATCGCCAGGCTGTCGACCACGCCCGGTCGGCTGCGATGGACGGGGAAGCCCGTCGACGCCGACGGCGCCGAGATCCGGAAGGAAGTCGGCGACTAGCCGGCCGGAGGCGCCTGATCGCCGCCGAGCTTGTCGACGGCGTCGCTGGCGGTGTCCTGCGCCTTGTCGACCTGGCTCTCGAACTTGCCACCGGTCTTGTCGTCGACGGCGTCACCCGCCTTGTCGATGCCGCCTTTGACCGAGTCCTTGTTCCCGCCGAACCAGCCTTTGACCGTGTCCATGAGGCCCATGCCCGCGACAGTATCCCTACGCCTGTGACATGTGGCGCGGGCCTGGATTAGGGAAGCCCGAAGTTGGGAAACTAAGGAGTGCAGGGCCAACGCCCGAGCCGAGGAAGGAGCCCGCGACATGTCCAGCCTCTACACCCTCCCCGACCTCCCGTACGACTACGGCGCGCTCGAACCGCACTATTCGGCCCGGATCCTCGAGCTGCACCACGACAAGCACCACGCCGCCTACGTCAAGGGCCTCAACGACACCATGGACCAGCTGGCCGAGGCGCGCGACAAGGGCGACTTCAGCTCGATCGTCGGGCTGGAGAAGAGCCACGCCTTCAACCTGTCGGGCCACGTGCTGCACTCGATCTTCTGGACCAACCTGTCGGCCGAAGGCGGCGACAAGCCCGACGGTGACCTGGCCGCCGCCATCGACGAGTACTTCGGCAACTTCGACGCCTTCAAGGCCCAGCTGACCAGCGCCACCACTACGGTGCAGGGATCAGGCTGGGGCGTGCTGGCGTGGGAGCCGCTCGGCAAGCGCCTCTACGTCGAGCAGGTCTACGACCACCAGGGCAACGTCGGGCAGTCGGGCGTCAACCTGCTGGTGTTCGACGCCTGGGAGCACGCGTACTACCTGCAGTACCTCAACGTGCGCGCCGACTTCGTGAACGCGCTCTGGAACATCGTCAACTGGAACGATGTGGCCGAGCGCTACGCCCGCGCCCGCGGCGTCTCCATCTGACGGCAACTCCCGCCGATGTGACGGAGATCGACAACAGTTGTCGAAAACCGTCACTTCGGCGGAATGAACGTCAATCGGTGGTGGTCAGCCCGACGGGGCACGACACGCCGGTGCCGCCGAGGCCGCAGTAGCCGTTCGGGTTCTTGCCGAGGTACTGCTGGTGGTACGGCTCGGCGTAGTAGAACGCGGGCGCCTCGGTGATCTCCGTGGTGACCTCGCCGTAGCCGGCGTCGTGCAGCTTGTCGGCGAAGAGCTTGCGCGACCCCTCGGCGGCCTGGTGCTGCTCGTCGTCGAAGGTGTAGATCGCCGACCGGTACTGGGTGCCGACGTCGTTGCCCTGACGCATGCCCTGCGTCGGGTCGTGGCCCTCCCAGAACACCTTGAGCAACTGGTCGTAGGTGACGACCGCCGGGTCGAACACGACGAGCACGACCTCGGCGTGCCCGGTGCGGCCCGAGCACACCTCTTCGTACGTGGGGTTGGGGGTGAAACCGCCGGCATAACCCACCGCCGTGCTCCACACGCCCGGGGTCTGCCAGAACAAGCGCTCGGCGCCCCAGAAGCAGCCCATGCCGAAGAGGGCCTTCTGGTAGCCCTCGGGGACGTCGGTGAGGGAGTGACCGTTGACGAAGTGCGTGGCCGGCACCGGCATGGTGGCGTCGCGACCGGGGAGCGCCTGCTCGGGTGACGGCATGCGGGACTTGTGGCTTCCAAAAACCATGCCATCAGGCTACGGCGGCGTCGCGACAACCGCGTACGGTCGCGGTCGTGGACGTGTTGCGCACACCCGACGACCGCTTCGCCGGGCTTCCCGGCTGGACCTACGAGCCGCATTACACCGACGTGCCCCAGGGCGACGGCGACGGCACCTTGCGGATCCACCATGTGGACGAGGGCCCGGCCGACGCACCGCCGGTCCTCTGCCTGCACGGCGAGCCGTCGTGGGGTTACCTCTACCGGAAGATGATCCCGCCGCTCGTGGCGGCCGGCCACCGCGTGCTCGTGCCCGACCTCGTCGGCTTCGGCCGCTCCGACAAGCCCGCCGCCCGCGGCGACTACACGTACCAGCGTCACGTCGACTGGATGGCGGCGTGGCTGGCCGCCAACGACGTCGAGCACGCCACCATGGTGGGCCAGGACTGGGGCGGCCTCATCGGCCTGCGCCTCGTGGCCGAGCACCCGGACCGCTTCGACCGCGTCGTGGCCGCCAACACGTTCCTGCCGACCGGCGACCGGCCCGCGGGCGAGGCCTTCCTGGCCTGGCAGAAGTACTCGCAGGAGGCGCCCGACTTCAACGTGGGCCGCATCGTCCAGGGTGGCTGCGTGACCCGACCGCTGCCGGCCGAGGTCGTCGCCGCCTACGACGCCCCGTTCCCCGACGACCGCTACAAGGCCGGCGCCCGCCAATTCCCGGTGCTGGTGCCCACCTCCCCCGACGACCCCGCCGCGGCCGCCAACCGGGCGGCGTGGCAGGTGCTCGAGCAGTGGGACAAGCCGTTCCTGTGCGCCTTCAGCGACGGCGACGCCATCACCCGGGGCGCCGACCACTACTTCATGGAACGGGTGCCGGGGACGAAGGGCCAACCCCACGTCACCATCGAGGGCGGCGGCCACTTCGTGCAGGAGGACCGCGGCGAGGCACTCGCCGCCGCCGTCATCACGTTCCTCGGGCGCTGAGCGGCGCCGTCACTCGATGGCGTCGACCAGGCCCCACGCCAGGGCCGTGTCGACGTCGAGCACGACGCCGGTGAGCCCCAGCCACGCCGTTCGGGGCCAGCCGATGCGGCGCGGGATGGTGGCGGTGCCACCGGCGCCCGGCACGAGCCCGAAGGTCACCTCCGGGAGGCGGAAGGTCGTACCCGGGGCCGCCACCACCCGGTGGGCGAGGGCCGGCAACTCGATGCCGGCGCCCACGCACGCTCCGTGGAGGTAGGCCGTCACACGGTCGGCCACGGCCGCCAGCGCCACGCCGGCTGATCGGCTCATGCGCACGAGGTGACCGGTGACGGGATCGGGCACGGTGCCGAACTCGGCGAGATCGCCGCCGCTGCAGAAGTTGTCGCCGGCGCCGCGCCACTCGACCGCCGTGATCGACGGGTCGGCGGCGACGAGCCGGAACGCTTCCACCAGCGCGTCCCGCATGGCGACGTCGAAGGCGTTGCGAACCTCCGGCCGGTTGAGCGTGATCGAGAGCCGGGTGCCTTCTCGCTCGACGAGCACCGGTCGAGGCGACGGCACGTGCTGGCGCTTCCGGCGGGTGGCCAGCCACTCGCGGTACATCGGACCCGACTGGAGCAGGCCGTACGTCAACGACTCGGCGACGAGGGCGCCGTACACGTCGAGCCGCGGCCCGAGCCGGAGCAGCTGCGCGAGCGCGACGGCTGCGGCCGGCGATGCCTCGGCCGCCGCCACCACCGTCATGGGATTGGCCCGCACCCACGGCGCCGGTGGATCGTCGACGGCGGTGACGAGCACGTCGCAGCCCGCAGTGGCGTCGCCCGGCACGCCCACGCCGACGACGACGCACGGCAGCACGGCCGTGGCGGCCGGTAGCGCGCCCGTGGCGCCATCGAGCCGCACGACGAGCGCCGGCCGGCCGGCGAACGGTCCGACCGCTTCGGCGTCGCCCCCCGAGACCAGGTCGAGCACCTCGGGCTCGGTCAACGCGCTCCGGTCAGCGAGCATCGACCGAACCGTAACCTGGCCGCGTGGCCCACCCGCCGGCACGGCTCGACCCCGTTACGGCATGGGCGGCATCGGGCGGAATGTGGCTCACCGGCTGGCCTGACCAGGCGCCTCTCGCCGATCGGGCCGGCGTGCTCGCAGCGGCCATCGAACTGGCGGCGCCGTTCCCCGATGTCGACGTGCCGGCGCTGCTCTTCGGGCGGGCGGCGCTGGCCGGCTTCTCCCGCCGTGGCCGGGTCTCGGCCGGCGGCTCCGGCCGGCTGCTGCGGGCGCGGGACGGGTGGATGGCCGTGACGCTGGCCCGACCTGACGACGTCGAGGCGGTGCCGGCGCTCGTGGGCGATGCCGGCGACACCGATCCGTGGCCGGCCGTGGAGGCGTGGGCGGCGGGGTGTGACGCCGAGGACGCGGCGGCGCGGGCCGCCCTCCTCGGCATCCCGGCCGCCGGGCTCGGCAGCGTGGCGGCGGACGCGCCGGTGCGCACGACCGTGATGTCGGGGCGGGCGCGGGCCCAGACGGACCGTCCTCTCGTGATCGATCTCTCGGCCCTGTGGGCGGGGCCCCTGTGCGCCCACCTGCTCGGGCGAGCCGGCGCGCGGGTGGTCAAGGTGGAAGGCCCGTATCGCCCCGACGGCGCCCGCGCCGGCAACCGGCGCTTCTACGACTGGCTGCACGGCGGGCACGAAGCCGTCGCCGTCGATCTGCGCTCGCCGGAGTTCGACGCGCTCCTGCGCCGGGCCGACGTGGTCATCGAGGCCTCACGGCCGCGGGCGCTGCGGCAAGTCGGCATCGTGGCCGAAGAAATCGTCGCGGCGACGGGCGCGGTGTGGGTGTCGATCACGGGCTACGGCCGCGACGAACCCGAGCCCGGCCGGGTGGCCTTCGGCGACGACGCCGCCGCCGCCGGAGGACTGGTGGCGTGGGACGGCGCCGGTGAGCCCGTGTTCTGTGCCGACGCCATCGCCGACCCGCTGACGGGCTTGTGCGCGGCGGCGGCCGTGATGGCGGCCTTGGCCGAGGGCGGGGGCCGGCTGCTCGACGTGGCCATGGCTCGCGTCGCCGCCGACGTGTCGTCTCGCGCCGGCTATGCCGCCGACGTCCCCGATGCACCGGTGCTGCCACCGCACGCGCCGCCGTCCGGGTCAGCCGCCCCGGCGCTGGGCGCCGATACCGACACCGTCCTGGCCGAGCCGGCGTGAGCTCGTCCGGGCCGTGGGTGTTGGCGGCGCTCGCCGTCGCGCTCGCCGTGCCGGTGGCGGCGATGGCGTGGCTCATGCTCCTGCCCGTGGCCTGGGACCGCGGCGGCCGGCTGGGGGTGCTCGGTCTCGCGTTCCCGTTGCACCTCCTGATCGTCACCCTTGGGAGCGGGCTGCTGGCGCTACTCACCTGGTGGGCATCGGCGACGGTGGCGGCGGGGGTGTTCCTCGCCACCGCCGCGCTGTCGGGCGCGATAGCCGTATGGCCACCCGCGGCGCTGTGGTGGCGGGCCCGCGCCGCGGGCGAGCGGCTGTCGCTCGCCACCTATGTCCGTGAGGCGCGGCGTCCCAACTGGGGTGGGCCGGCGGCGACCGAGTCGGTGATGTTCGCGCCCGACCTGTCCCTCGATGTGTGGCGCCCGGCGGCAGCGAGCGGACCACGACCGGCCGTCGTGCGCGTGCACGGCGGCGGCTGGGTCGCCGGCGGCCGGGGCGAGATGCCGAGATGGACGGCGTGGCTGAACGATCACGGGTACGTCGTGTTCGACATCGACTACCGGCTGGCACCACCCCCGCGCTGGAACGAGGCGGCCGCCGACGTGGAGGCGGCGGTGGCGTGGGTCGACGAGCACCACCGCGCCTACGACGTCGACCCCGCGCGCATCACGCTGATGGGGCACTCGGCCGGCGGCCACCTCGCCCTGCTCGCCGCCTATCGGGGTGCCGTTCGCGTCCGGGCCGTCGTCAACATCTACGGGCCGGGTGACCTCGACACCCTGTACCGCCACACGGCGAGCCGCGGCTACATCGGCGGGTGCCTCGACGCCTTCGTCGGTAGCGGACCGGACGACGTGCCTGAGCGGTACCGCGCCGCGTCGCCGTTGACGCTGGTCGACGGCGCGTCGCCGCCGACGATCACGGTGCTCGGCCGGCGTGACCGCATCATCCCCACGAGCCAGGCCCAGGCCCTCTGGGGCGCACTGACGGCGGCGAGCGTCACCCACGAAAGCGTGCTGCTCCCCGCCGCCGACCACGGCTTCGATCTCAACTGGGGCGGCTTCGCCACCCAGTCGGCCCGGGCCCGGATCGGCCACTTCCTCGCCGAGCACGGCTGATCATTCGACGTCGAGCCACTCCACCCATCCGCCGTGGCCGCCGGCCCGAGCGACCAGACGCGGCCCGGATCCGTCAACGCCCAACGGGACGAGGCCGTACAGGAACGCGATGCCCTCCGTCGGTGTGGGCGGCTCCGGCAGGCCCCGCACGAGGCCCGGAGGCTCGCCCGACACCCACCAGACCGGCCGGTCGGCCGAGAGGTCGGTGAGGGCGGCGACGAACGCCGGGCGGTCGGCCACGTACTGCAGCACGGCGGAGTGCACGACGCAGAGGGCGGCGTCGCTCGGCGCGCCGGTGGCCGCCGCCGCCAGGTCGGCGATGGCATCGCCCACGACGATCTCGGGCGGGCCGGTGCGGCTCATGGTGACGGCCTGGTCGAACAGCGCCCGCCGCCAGGCCTGCTCGGGCCAGATGCACGCCCGCAGCCAGCGCACGGCGTCGTCGTCGGTGACGTCGACGGGCGACCGATCGAGCCCCCGGCGCCACACGACCGGTGGCATCGAGAGGGGAGGGACGGGCGGGCCGACGACCCGTGGCGCGAGCACGACGCCCGCGTCTTCGGCGCCGAGCGTCGAGCCCTCACCGAACACGTAGCGGTACCGGTCGAAGCCGAGGTTGAGGCCGGCGCTCGCACCGACTTCGAGCACCGCCAGCGGCCGCCCGGACCGGGCCGCCACCGACGCCAGGCACAGCACGAGTGACGCGCACCGGCCGACCTCGTTGGTCTGCACGAACCGGGTGGCCACGAGCGCCTCGATCTCGCCCCGGTGCGCCTGACACCAGTCGCGGAACACGGCGTACGGGCGGTCCTCGAAGGCCTCGAGCGGACCCGAGCCCTTCCCGAGCAGCAGGAAGTGCACGGTCGCGAACAGCAGGTGCGGGAGGCGTTCGTGGGGGGCCGCCGGCAGGAGGAGGCGCAGGATGTCGGGATCGTCGGCCGCCGCCACCGCGAGCCGCTCGTACAGCGGCGAGGCGCCGCGGTAGTCGAGTTCGGCCAGCACGCGGAACAGGTAGCCGATGTCGTCGATCTCGCTCGCCACCCCGCCAGCGTTCCACCCTCGACGTGACGGAGATCGACAACTGGTGTCGATTTCCGTCACATCGGCGGGAGGGGGGTGGTGAGCGTCGTCGACGCCGTCGCGCCGGCCGCTCTCGGCGAGCAGCACAGCGTCGTCGAGGATGGCGCGGATCGGTGCCATCGAGGTACCAGTCGCGGTAGCGCTTCAGGTCGCCGCCCCGGACCACTGGATCCCGGTCGGCGAGCCCTTCGAGCGACGCCGCCTCCAGCGTGAGGTCGGCCCACGGTGAGATGGCGACGGCGGCGCCCGGCATCGGCAGCCCGCGGTCGCGCAATGCCAGCAGGGTCGCGACAGTGAGCCCGCCACCGGCGGAGTCGCCGACCACGGCAATGGCGCGCGGTTCGATCCCGGCGGCCAACAGCCACCGATAGGCGGCGACGCCGTCGTCGACGGCGGCCGGGTACGGCGCTTCGGGCGCGAGTCGGTAGTCGAGGAGCAGGACGCGCGCGCCGGCGGCGCGCGACACGTCCCCGGCCAGCTTCCGGTGCGTCGCGAGCGAGCCCATCACGTAGCCGCCGCCGTGGAGGTACAGCACGACGGTGCCGGCGTCAGCGCCCGCCGCCACGACCCATTCAGCCGCCAGACCGTCGACGTCGACCGCGGTCGCGGCCACGTCGTCGGCCGCCGGCAAGGCGAGGGCGTCCATCCCGGCCCGACGGACCTCGACGGCGACGTCGGCGTCCTCGCGGCGGTTGGTCCACAGGATGCCGAGCAGCTTCTCGTACTGGGGACTGGGCATGGTCGGACGCTACGTCAGCCCGGGTACCGAGACGGCAGGTCGACGTACCCTTCGCGCCGGGCGAACTTCCACTCGCCGCGCTGGCGGACCACGACGTCACGATGGCGGCCGAGCATGGTGACGGCGGGCCCGCCGGTCTCGGTACGCGTCACGACGACCCACGTCACATCCGTGGTGGCACGATCGCCATCGAGGTCGATCACCGGGTTGCAGATCACGTGGTACGACCCACCCTGGCGCCCGGCCAACGTCTTGGTCATCAGCGCGGTGATGGCCGCTGGCCCCGTGGCCCGGCCGATCGGCCCGAGCAGCACCTCGCCGTCGTCGGCGAACAGCTGGCCGTACCGCTCGAAGTCGCCGTGGTCGAGGGCGAAGCCGTAGTCGACGAAGAGTTGGCGGATGGCTTCGAGGTCCTCGAGCCGCTGGAGCCGGGCCGTGACATCGTCGGATTGCTCGGGCACGACGGGCGAACGTACACGGCCGGTCCGTAGGATTCGAAGCGTGTCGATGACGGCCAGCGAGCCGGTCGTGGTCGTCGACCGGCTGTGGAAGCAGTTCGGTGACGTCTCGGCCGTCGAGGACCTGTCGTTTTCGGTCGACCAGGGCCAGGTGTGCGGGTTGCTCGGGCCCAACGGCGCCGGCAAGACCACCACGCTGCGCGTGCTCATGGGTCTGGAGCGGCCGTCACGGGGCAGCACCCGCTTGTTCGACCATGTGATCGGACCGAGCGCGCCGGTTCTGGCTCGGGCCGGGGCCATGGTGGAGGCGGCCGCCTTCGTCCCGCACCTCTCGGGCCTGAGGAACCTCCAGCTCTGGTGGGCGGCGGGCGGAGGCCGGTGGCGGGACGCCGACGTCGACGGCGCCCTCGGCGTGGCCGGCCTCGGAGATGCCGTGCACCGCAAGGTCCGCACATACTCGCAGGGCATGAAGCAGCGCCTCGGGTTCGCCCGGCTGCTGTTGGGCCGGCCCGAGCTGCTCGTCCTCGACGAGCCGACCAACGGCCTCGATCCGGGCGAAATCCGCGAGATCCGCGAGCTCATCGGCCGGCTCACGAGCGGCGGGGCCACCGTCCTGCTCTCGAGCCACCACCTCAGCGAGGTCGAGCAGGTCTGCACCCATCTCGTCGTGATGAACCGCGGGCGCCTGGTGCGCAGCGGCACCGTCAGCGAGGTCATCGGGTCGTCGGGCTCGGTCTACGTCGAGGTCGACGATCCGGCCCGGGCCCGGGAGGTGCTGGCCCACCTGTCCGCCGTCTCCGGCGTCCAGTCACAGGGCGACGGGTTGCTCGTCGACATGCGCGACGGCCGCCGTTCCGACGTGGCCGCCGCGCTGGTGGGTGCCGGCCTGCGGCTCGAGACGATCATGCCGACGCAGCGGCTCGAGGACGCCTTCCTCGACCTGCTCGCGGAGGGTGACGGGGACACGCACCCGGCCCGGGTGGCGTCGTGATCTCGCTCGTCCGCACCGAGTTCGTCAAGGCGGCCGTCCGCATGCGCAGCCTCGTGATCGCGGCGCTGCTCGTCGGCCTGCCGACGCTGATCGTCGTGGCCATCAACGCGCGAGGCCGGCGGCCCAACAACGACAACGGCGAAGGGCTGTTCCGGCTGGCGCAGCAGAGCGGGCTGCTCATCCCCGCCGCCGTCCTCAGCGCCATGAGCGGCTTCCTGCTCGTCGTGGTGGCGGGCACGTTCGCCGGTGACTCCGTCGCCAGCGATGCGACGTGGGGCAACTTGCGGTACGTCCTCATGCGGCCGGTGCCACGCGGCCGCCTGCTGGTGGCCAAGGCCATCGTCGCCGGCATCCTGATCTGGACGTGCACGGTGCTCGTGGCGCTGGCGGCGCTGGTGGCCGGCGTCCTGCTCTTCGGGTCCCACTCGGTCGTGGTGCCGACCGGTCTGTCGAGCGCCTTCGTGCTGGGGTCGGCGACGCTGCTCGGCCGCGTGGTCATCGGCACGTTGTACGTCGCCTTCGGCTACACCGCGCTGCTCGCCATGGGCACGCTGTTCACGACGCTCACCGACACGGCCACGGCCGCCGTCGGCGCCACCATCGGCGTGTACATCGTGTCGGAGATTCTCGACAGCATCAGCCAGTTGGGCACGATCCGGTACGGCTTCCCCACGCACTACATGGGCGCATGGCAGTCGATGTTCACCGACAACCAGTTCTCGTCGGACATGCTCGTCGGGATCGTGGTGCAACTCGCCTATCTGGTCGTGTTCGGCACCGCCGCCATCATCCGGTTCCGGACGATGGACATCCGTTCCTAGCGGCGCTGCGTTCCCACCACCAGCTCGCGGAACGGGATGTCGCGATCGACCTGCGGCTCCTTGGGCAGCCCCAGCACCCGTTCGCCGAGGATGTTGCGCTGGATCTGCTCGGTGCCGCCCTGGATGCCGTGGACCAGCGACGACAGCGCCATCATGGCCACCGCTCCGTCATGGGCGCCGTCGGCGTCGATGAGCATGCCGTTGGCCCCGATGATGTCGAGGCCGAGGTCGCGGGTCATCCGGGCCAGCTTGACGCCGGCCACGTAGCCGAGCGAGCTCTCGGGGCCGGGCGCCCGGCCGGCGTCGGCCGCCGCCTTGGCCCGGGCGGCGGTGAGCCGGGCCGCCTCGGCCAGGCAGTACAGCCGCACGATGCGCTCACGGATCGTGGGGTCGTCGAGCCGCCCGAATTCCTTGGCCAGGTCGATGAGCGCCGGCGCCGAACCCAACGGGAAGGCGGTCTGGGCGCGCCGCTGGGTGGCCAGCCACTCCTTCACCTCGCTGACGGTGAGGTCGAGCTGGCCGTTGCGCTCGCCGGGGAGAGCCCCCACGGCGTAGTCGACGCCCGCCGCGTAGCTGCTGCGTTCACTGGCCAGCGTGGCCATGGCGACGGCCCAGCCGTTGTTGAGCCCGCCGATCAGGTTGGCGTGGGGCACCCGGGCGTCGGTGAAGAACGTCTCGTTGAACTCGGCGTGCCCGTTCAACTGCTTGATGGGGCGGATCTCGATGCCCGGCTGCTCGACGTCGATCACGAAGAACGACAGGCCCTTGTGCTTGGGCACCTCGCTGTCGGTGCGGGCCACCAGCAGCGCCCGCTCGGCCGTCATCGTGCCGCTGTTCCACACCTTCTGGCCGTTGACGATCCACTCGTCGCCGTCGCGCACGGCGCGGGTCTGGAGCGACGCCAGGTCCGAGCCGGCGTTGGGCTCGCTGAAGAACTGGCACCAGCTCTCCTCGCCGGTGGCGATGGGTCGCAGCCAGCGCTCGCGCTGGTCGTCGGAGCCGAACTGGAAGATCACGGGAGCGCCCATGGTCTGGCCGATGCCGTGCGGCGAGGGGATGGTGCCGGCGGCCGCCAGTTCCTGGCGCACCACGACGGCGGCGTCAGCCGACAGGCCCTTCCCGTACGAACCCTGGGGCCACGTCGGGTAGGCCCACCCGCTCTCGGCCAGCCGGGTCCACCACGCCCGCAACGTGAGATCCGGGGCCCAGTTGTCCGCAACCCACGTCTTCACGTCGGTCCGCAACTGCTCGATGTCGATCGGTTCCTCGGGTGCGCTCATGATCCCCCTCGTGCCGATCGACCATCCTACCGTTTGTTTGATCGGCGGCCCGGCGCCGGCGACCCGACCAGATGGCGCCCAGGACGGCGAGGTTGGCGAGCACGTGGTACGCCGGGTAGACGGCGTCGGCGAAGGTCCAGTCGGCCACGCCGAGCAGGGCCACGGCACCGGCCGACGCGTCGAGCACCCACGACGCCGCCGCCTCCGAGTCCGGATCGCGGCGGGCCTTGCCCACGGTCAAGGCCACCGCGGCGCCGTCGGCCACGATCACGGCCAGCACCGCCACGCCCGCTTCACCGGTGGTGCACCACAGGCCAATCCCGACGGCCGCCAGCGCCAGCGTGACCAGGTTCCGGCAGTCACAGCCGCCGACCCCGCACCGCAGCGACGCCACGAACACGACACCGAAGCCCACCGCGGCACCGCCGCTCAACCACATACCGGCAGTGGCGCCGTCGGCGGCCTGGCTGATCGCCGCCACTGTGGCGAGCACGGCGAAGACGAACCACGACGTGCGCTGGGGCCGCGTCACGCCGCGGGCGATTCCCACCAGGTACGGCACGACGCACGCCGCCGTGAGGGCCGACGCCACCGGAAGCAGCACGTTGCGCACCCCACCTCCAGGCTCGTCGCGCCGTACGCCGGTACCGGAGGCCCGCCCGGGCGTGGAAATACAAGTAGCAGTCAGGGTTCTGACGAAGTTCGGCGGCAAATACGACACCGCAGCGACGCGAGAACCGGAGAAGATGGTCGTCGATGCCTGCTTCCCGTGCCTGCTCCTGCTTCATCGCTCCCCCCGACCTCCTCGCCCGGCTGGCCACCGAGGGCACCCCCGAACAACGACAGGCCGCCGTCCGGACGTTGTCGGCGTCCGCCGCGCTGCGCACCCAGCGCAGCATCGTCAGCAACCTGATGCGCCAGACGGACGTCCCGGTCGCGAAGCTGGCCGGACTCGAGGCCCTCAAGGGGCACCAGATCGTCTACGACAACAAGCACCGAGGACGGTCGTTCCTGCCCGGCACCAAGGTCCGCGCTGACGGCGACCCGGCCTCGTCGGATGCCGCCGTCAACGAGGCCTTCGACGGGGCGGCCCAGACGTACGACTTCTACCGCAAGGTCTTCAAACGGAACTCGGTCGACGCCCACGGGATGACGCTGGTCTCCTCCGTGCACTACAGCACCGGGTTCGACAACGCCTTCTGGAACGGCGCCCAGATGGTGTACGGCGACGGGAGCGGGCAGCTCTTCCAGGTCGGCGCCCTCACCAAGGCGCTCGACGTCATCGGGCACGAACTCACCCATGGCGTCACGCAGTTCACCGCCGGACTCGACTACAGCTCGCAGACCGGCGCCCTCAACGAGCACATGTCCGACGTGTTCGGCTCGCTGGTGAAGCAGTACCACCTCGGCCAGACGGCCGCCGACGCCGACTGGCTGATCGGCGCGGGAACGCTCGTGCCGGCACTGGGCCAGGCGCTGCGCTCGATGCGCGCGCCCGGGACCGCGTACGACGGCGACCGGCAGCCCGCCCACATGAAGGACTACGTCGACCTGCCCGACGACGGCGATCCGCGCCACGACAACGGCGGCGTGCACATCAACTCCGGCATCCCGAACCACGCCTTCTACCTGGCCGCCACGAAGCTGGGCGGTCACGCGTGGGAGAAGGCCGGGCCGATCTGGTACACGACGCTCACCGAACGACTACAGCCGGACTCGGAGTTCGCCGACGCGGCGAGGGCGAGCGTCGACGTGGCCGGCAAGAAGTACGGCGCCGCCGAGGTGGCCGCCGTGACGGAGGCGTGGCACGAGGTGGGCCTGGACGTATGAAGGTCACCGTTGTGCGGGGCGGCGGCATCGCCGGCATGACCACTCGCACACAGCTCGACTCCAACGCGCTCCCCGCCGGTGAGGCCCAGACGTTGTCGTCGTTCGTGCAGGGAGCGGCGCTCGGCGAACAAGCGAAGACGCCGCCGGCGACGACCCCCGACGACCTCCTGTACGAGATCTCGGTCGAGGACGCCGGCACGCAGGTCACCCAGCGCTTCAGCGAGGGCAGCCTCCCCGAGGACATCCGTCAGCTCGTCCAGTGGATCGACAGCCGCCCGGAGCGGTCCTTCGGCGTCGAGCGCTGAGCCGCTACGCCGCCGGCGGGAGACGGCGGGGATGGAGCAGGTACAAGTCGTCGTGCTCGACGGTGGCGACCTGGGCCAGGAGGGTGTCGAGGTCGTCGTGCACCGAGAGGTGCCGGCCCGACAAGGCGTCGGCATCGCCGGCGGCCAGGCGAACGATCAGATGGACGGCGGCGCCAGGGTCGGCCCCGCGCCCGGCTGAGATCTCGTGCTGGACCCACCGCTGGACGCGCCACAGGTGCGAACCGACCGCCGGGTCGACGGCGAAGGCCCGCTCGCCCAGGCCGATGGGCAACAGCCCGGGATGGACGCTGAAGACGACGACGCCGTGCCGGCTCGCCTCGTGGGCGAGATTCTCCGAGAACTTGGCGACGGCCGCCTTCGACACCGAGTAGGCCGACACGGTGGGCCACCGATAGGCGCCGGCCTGGCTCGTGATGTTGAGGATGCGCCCGTGGCCGCGGGCGATCATGCCGGGCAGAACGAGGTTGGCGGCGTTCACCACACCCCGCACGTTCACCTCCATGGTGCGCCACCAGTCGGCCCCATCGACCTCCCAGGTCGGTCCGATGGGACCGAGGATGCCGGCGTTGTTGACGAGGATGTCGGGCGATCCGAGCTCGGCGTCGAGCTCGGCCACCGCGTGGGCGAGCGCCTGCTCGTCGGCCACGTCGGCCTGGGCGGCGGCCGCGACGCCACCCGCGCGCCGGACGAGCTCGACGGTCTCGTCCAGCTCGTCGGCGGACCGCGCCACGACACCGACGGCCACGCCGGCGTGGGCGAGGGCGTCGGCGACGAGGCGGCCGATGCCCCGTCCGCCTCTTGTGACGAGCGCGACGGAGCCAGACAGACCAGAGATGCGGTTCATGTGCCTCTGTACGCCTTGGCCGCACGTCAGGTTGCGCCCAGCGGTGTGCCAGCCGTCTCAGTCAGCGGGGCGATTCGGGCGATTCCGGCAGGGTGAAGCCGACCTCGGCGCCGCCGCCGTCACGGTTCCGGGCGAAGACGGCGCCGCCATGGCTGCGGACGATCTCGTCGACGATGGACAGCCCGAGACCCGAACCGGGTTGGGTGCGGACCTCGACGGCCCGATAGAAGCGGTCGAAGATCCGCGCCATGTCGCCGTCACCGATGCCTCGGCCGCGATCGCCGACGGTGACCCGCGTGCCGGCCACGACGATGTCGATCGGCGTCGCCGGCTCGCTGTACTTCACTGCGTTGTCGACGAGGTTGCTGATGGCGCGCTCCAACTGCCGCGGCCGGCCCACCACGTCGGCGGCGGCCGTGTCGTCGACGGTGACCACGCGGTCGGTACGGCGCTGGGTGCGAGCGGCGACGGCACGAGCCAGATCACCGAGACGCACCGGCTCCTCCGGCTCGGCCGCGGCGAGGTCGCTCGCCAGCTCCACCAGCTCGCCCAGGAGGGCCGACAGCTCGTCGACGTCCTCGAGCACGTCGTCGATCACCTCCCGTCGTTCGTCTGGCGGCAGGAGCTCGATCTGTCGAAGGAGCTCGACGTTGCTGCGCAAGCTCGTGAGCGGCGTGCGCATCTCGTGGCTGGCGTCGGAGACGAGCCGGCGTTGCTGATCATGTGAGCGGCCGACCTCGGTCACCATCGTGGAGAAGCTCGACGCCAGGCTGCCCACCTCGCCCGACGCCTTCACGTCGATCGGCGTCGACAGGTCGAGCGTCGTGGCGATCTGGTGGGTGGCGTCGCGGAGACGGACGATGGGGCGCACGAGGCGGGTCGCGACGGCCCAGCCCAGGGCGGCGGCCAGGGCGGTGGCGATGCCGACCACGGCGGCGAGCTGCAGCCGCAGGCGGCTCAGGACGCCGTCGGATTCGGCCAGGCTGCGGGCGATCTGCAGGGTGCCGCCGTCGTGCCACGGTGTGCTCAACAGCCGGTACGACTGACCGTCGATCTCGATCGTGCGCAGTTCCACGGCGCCGGGACGGAGGGTCCGATCCTCATCGGTGGCGGGAAGCGCCGGCCCCCCGGCGATGCACGGCGTGACGGCACCGCTCGGCGAGACGAGCTGCGCCGCCGACGCCGTCTGGAAGGCGCCGGCGGCGGGACACCCGGGACCGCCGCCGGGGAAGTCGTCCCGGTCGCCCCGGCCCCGTCCGCCTTGGTCGGGCCCCGGGACGTTCACCGCCGCCGCTGCGCTCTTCAACGTGTCGTCGATGCTGGATTTCAGTTGCGACTCGGTCCGCAGGTAGGACGCAGTGGCGGCGAAGGCACCGACGCCCAAGGCCACGACGGCCAGGATCAGTGCGATGCGCCAGCGGAGCGTCACTGTTCACGGACCACGAAGCCGACGCCTCTGACCGTTTGCACCAGTCGCGGCTCGCCGTTGGCCTCGAGCTTGGTGCGCAGGTAGCCGATGTACACGTCCAGCGATCGCGACGACGTCTCGAAGTCGTACCCCCAGATGCGCTCGTAGAGCGTCTCGCGCGAGAGCACGATGCCAGCGTTCCACGTCAACAGCTCGAGCAAGTCGAACTCCGTCTTGGTGAGCGTGAGCTGCCGGTCGCCGCGCCAGGCCATGCGAGCGGCCGGGTCGATCTTCACGTCGGCGTACCGCACGAGTTCCTTCGAGCCCGAGAGGCTGCCCCGCCGCAACAGGGCCCGCACCCGGGCGATGAGCTCGGCGCTGGCGTACGGCTTCACCAAGTAGTCGTCGGCGCCCGCTTCCAGGCCGGCGACCCGGTCGCCCACTTCGTGGCGGGCGGTCAGCATCAGGATCGGGAGCTCAGCGGTACGGGTCCGCAGCGTGCGGCACGCTGTCAGGCCGTCCATCTCGGGCATCATCACGTCGAGGATCACGAGGTCGGGCGGGGTGACGGCGTAGGCGTCCACCGCTTCGGCGCCGGTGCGGGCGGTGGCCACGTCGAACCCTTCGAGCCGCAGCGTCCGCTCCAGCGACTGGCGCACGGCCCGGTCGTCCTCCGCGATCAGGATCCGTGGGCCGGGCGTCGCAGCCATCGTCCCAGCGTAGGGACGTGAGCCGCGGGCTGTCCGTCCGGGTCGGCACGTCTTACCGAGTTCTCGCGTCCGGTTGCGCCTCGGCTTACAGCCGTTCGAGATCGTGCCATGCACACCTTCAACCGGAGCCCGGACGATACGGGCCACATCACAAGGAGATCCCATGACCCCCCTCCGCAAACTCCTCGTCGGCGGCGCCTTTGCCGGCACCGCTCTCCTGGGCGGGGCCCTCGGTGCCAGCTTCCTCGGCTCGGCCAACGCGCAGACGACGGACCCGTCGACCACCACGGCGCCGGCGGCGGCGCCCGCCCCGTCGAGCCAGGCGCCAGCGGGCCAGGACCAGCCCCGCCAGGCACCCGACTGGAGCAAGGGCGGCCACCAGGCCAACGGCAAGACCGAAACGGTGCTGACCGGTGACGACCTCACCAAGGCCACGGCCGCCGCCCAGGCCGCCGTGCCCGGGGCCACGGCGCAGCGGGCCGAGACCGACGCCGAAGGGGCCGCCTACGAGGTCCACATGACAAAGGCCGACGGCTCGATCGTCACGGTCAAGCTGGACAGCAACTTCAACGTGACGGAGACCATCGACGGCATGGGGTGATCTCCAAAGACACCTACGACGAGAGGCGATCGAGCAGCCAGGTCGGACTCACGACATCGGCACCGCGGTGCCGGGCCCGCTCCGCCAGATCCCGGTCGGCCGTGACGAGCACTACGGGCTCGTCGCGGCCGCCGGCGAGGGCGGCCAGCGTGTCGTCGCCGAGGCCCGGCGCATGCACGACGTCGACGCCGTCCGCCGAGCCCTCTTCCACGCCGGCTTTGGCCTTGCCTTCCAGCACCACGACGACGGGTGCGTCGAGACGTCCCTCGGCCACCGCCTGCCTCACCCGCTCCACCAAGCCGCGTGCCGCGCCAGGTCGGTCGCGCCACCAACCGGTCGGCCGCGACCCGACGACGTTGGCGGCGTCGATGAGGAGCATGCGTGAGCATCGCGCCGGACGGCGCCAGGCTCACGCCGTCCAGGTGAGCGGCAGCGTGAGGAGCGACACCTGGCCGCCGTGGGCCAGCAACGGTTCGGTCGTCGTGATCTCGTACTCCGGGATGGCGGCGTGCCACTCCTGGAGGGCGTACTTGAGCTCGGCCCGGGCGAAGTGAGATCCGAGGCAGCGGTGCTCGCTGGCACCGAAAGCAATGTGGCGGTTGGGCGACCGGTCGATGATCACCTGGTCGGCATCGGGGAAGACACGCGGGTCGCGCGTGGCCGACTGGATGCTGAGCAGCACCATGTCGTCTCGCTTCATCGGGCATCCGTGGAACTCGACGTCCTGTGTCAGCTTCCGGGCCATGCTCACGATCGGGTAGGCGCGCAGGAACTCCTCGACGGCGGCAGGGATCAACGACGGGTCGGCCGCGACCCGCCAACGGTCACCTGGATGCGTGGCCAGGTGGAACATGCACCAGCCGAGCTGGCTCTTCAGCGTGTCGAGACTCCCCAGTGTCAGCGTGTTCAAGATGTCGAGGATGTCGACGTCGGGCAGGGGCTCGCCGTCCAGCGTGGCCCGCGTCATGTGAGTGACGAAGTCGACCTCGGGATCAAGGGGCTCCTTGCGCCGATCGGCCAGCACCTGTCGCCAGTAGTCGGAGACTCGGTTCCAGCCCACCATGAACGGGCTCTCCTCCGTCGGGCTGTCGGTGCCGCCTGACATCAGCCGCACGCACTCCACGAAGAACGACGCGTCATCCTGGGGGAGCCCCATGGAGAGGAGGAACCCCTTGACCGGGTAGCGATCGCCGAACGTCTTCAGGTAGTCGCACGCTCCGTCGGCCACCACTTCCTGCACCGTCTCGCGCGCCAGCGCCTGCAGGCGAGGTGAGAACTTCTCGACGGCCGCCGGGGCGAACCACTTGTTCATCGTCTGGCGGTACTTCATGTGCTGCGGCGGATCGCTGTAGGACGGCAGGAATCGATACACCGGATCCGGGTCGGTCGGCACGATCGAGCGGTTGCAGAAGACGGTCGGATTCTGGAACGCCTCTCGAATGTCGTCGTAGCGCGTCAGCACCCAGTAGTTGCCGTTGTCGTTGTGGAAGTAGCGGTACGCCTCGCGCAGCTCGTCGATCTGCTTCCAGTGCTCGGTCGCGGGCGCGACCATGCTGAAGTCGACCTCGACCGTCGGATAGTCGGGCATGCGTGTCGTCCCCCGTGCTCGGCTGTCGCGCTAGTCCATGTGGTAGAGGGCGGCGGCGTTCCCGTGCAGGATCTTGCGCAGCACGTCTTCGGGTAGGTCGCCCAACACGTCGGCGATGTACTCCCGCGGCTGCATGGCCGCCGTCGCCGGCCCCGGCGCCATGCTCGTCGGGTGGGGGAAGTCGCTCTCGTACAGGATCCAGTCCGGCCCGTACTGGTCGATCGCCGCCTTCACGGTAGGCCCCTCGAACCAGAAGCATCCGTACATCTGGCGACGGAAGTACTCGCTCGGCAGCAAGTCGTACTCCGGGTGCTCTTCCGGCACGCCGCAGTTCTTCCACTGCCAGTCGAGATGGTCGAGGGCGAACGGCACCCAGCCGATGCCGCTCTCGACCGACACGAACTTCAGGTCCGGAAAGCGATGGCACACACCGCCGGTAATCAGGTTGGCGATGACCCGGACGTTGCCGATGCCGAACTGGACGCCGAACCCGGCATAGTTGGCGTGCGGGCCGGCTCCCTCGTAGGCGGTGTCGAAGATCGACATGTCGCCTGAACCGATGTGGAAGTTGACGGAGAGGCCGGCGTCCTGACACGCCGCCCACAGCGGATCCCAGTGGGGATCGGCGATCTTGGGCATGCCCCAGTAGGCGGGCTCGCCGGTCATGATGACGCCCTTGTGGCCCTTGGCCACGCATCGGTTGATCTCCTTGGCCGTAAGGTCCATGTCCCAGAACGGAAGAGCCGAGATGGGGATCAGGCGCTTGGGGTCGGCGGCCACGTACTCGGTCAGGAAGTCGTTGTAGGCGCGCACGCACGCCAGCATCAGCTCGGGATCGCCGATGGCGAGCACCTTGCCGGCGCCGAAGCCGGCCACGTTCGGGTACAACACCTGGGCCCAGATGCCGTACTCGTCCATGCGAGCGAGACGGGCGTCGACCTGCCAGGTGGCTGGGTCGACGACCTCGAGCTTCGGCGGATGCTTCGGCGGGAATTCGGTCCAGCCGGCTTGTGCCGCTGAAGCCGCCGGACCCACGCGATCAGTCCCGAAGTACCAGGCGTCCTCCTGGAACTTCTCGTCCCATCGGACATGCGGCACCTTCTCGCCCCACTTGTCGACCGGGAGCCGCGACGTCCAGAGGTCGTACGGCTCGATCACGTGGGTGTCGGTGTCGATCACGCGGTACTGATCAACCTCTGACGCCAGCATGAGCCACTCCTTCGTTCGCCAAGCCCGCCACCGGGACGCGGAGTCCCGGACGGCAGTCTCTCCATCGGAACACTCTCGTTCGCGACTGTCAAGATATCCTCATGATGATTGTAGGCGGGTCGCGCGCCACTCGTCCCAGTAGATGAGCTCCCGGGCCGGGCGCCTCGGCGCCGGCTTGAAGTCGTCTCCCGTGTAGTACGCGACGGGCAGGAGCGCCGCCTGGGTCACCGTCGGCGGGATGCCCAACGCCTCGCCGACCTCTTTCTCGAACGGCAGGTGCAGCGTCGTCCAGGCCGAGCCCAGACCGCGGCTGCGCAGGGCCAGCTGGAGGCTCCACACGGCGGGCAGGATCCCGCCCCAGAACCCGGCCTGGGCCTCGCCGTCGGCCTCGGGCGGCCGGTCGAGGACGCACGGGATCACCAGCACCGGCACCTCGGCCATGTGCTCGGCCAGGAACGTCGCCGAGTCGATGATCCGGCGTGTCGTGTGATCGTCGGGGCCGAGCAGGGCCAGCTTCGGCGCCATGTACTCGCGGTACGACAGGTCGTAGTAGTGGGCCACGACCTCTTTCTTGGCCCGGTCGGTGACGACGACCCAGCGCCACCGCTGCGAGTTCGAGCCGCTCGGCGCCTGCGTGGCGATCTGGATGCACTCGACGAGGATCTCGGGCTCGACCGCCCGCGCCGTGTCGAGGCGTTTGCGCACGGCTCGGGTCGTGGTCAAGAGGCGATCGGTCTGCGTCAGGTCGAACGGCGTGGTCACGACCGCTGATGTTCGCCGTCCGGGACCCGAACGGCAACCCGGTCGACCCGGCCGACGCCAGTGATGGCGTGGTGCAGTTCGTCGAGGCTGAAGGCCGGAAACGTGTATCTGCGGCCGAGGCAACGTGCTCTCAGCCGTGTGAACCGTCGGTTGGCGCATCCGTCACCGTGGCCGCCGCCTGCCGCGTCCGCGCCTGCCGGTGCGCCGCTCGATGAAGCCTTCATCAGCTACTCGCACGCGGACCAACGGCGCGTCCGAGCGCTCGTCGCCGACTTGGGCGAACTCCAACAGACCGCATGGTGGGACCGCGACCTGCCCGCGGGCAAGGACTGGTGGGACCAGATCTGCGCTCACATTCGAAACTGTCGCCTCTTCATCTTTGCGCTGAGCGTCGCGTCCAACCGTTCCGAGGCCTGCCGTCGCGAGTTGGCCTACGCCCTTTCTCTCCGGAAGCCGGTGCTGCCGGTGCTGGTCGGCGAGAACGTGCCAGTCGGGTTGGCGCCCGCGCTGGCGCGCATCCAGTACGCCGATCTCCGCGGCCCTCACCGGCGCGCTCGTGCCGCCCTCGGCAAGGCGCTCGACGACGTACGGCGTGCTCCCCGGCCGCCCATGCCGCTCCCGGTGCCGGCACCACCGCCGGCACCCATCCCCGATCTCGGCGATCTCCCCGACCGAGTGGCGGCGCCGTACCTCCCGGTCGACGAGCAGGACCGCGTCGCGCGCGCCCTCATCGCTCGACTCTCCGACCCGCTGAGCTTCGACGCCGCGCTGTCACTGATGCACGAACTCGCCGCCCGAACCGACCTCGACCGTTCCGTCCGCCGCCTGATCGACACCGTGCTGCGCAATGCCGAGGAGGACAAGAAGAAGCGGCGCCTGCTCGGTGTGCCCCTCCCGGTTGACCAGGTCGTCGACCATTGGAGGCCCCGGGCGCGTCCCCGCCCGAAGCTCGTGATCGCCGGGACCGTGGTCGCCGCCGGTGCCGTGGCCGGCGCCGTGTGGGTCCTCATCCCGGACGATCCCGCTCTCGCGGCGTCGGCCACCAACCTCGACTTCGGTGCCATCACGATCGGGACGCCGGGCGGACCGTGGTCACTGGCGCTGAACAACAACAGCGGCGACCCGGTCGATGTCGGCGCCGTGACGATCCAGGGCGACCTCGCCGCCGAGACGACCGTCACCGGGTGCGCCGGCGCGGCCTTGGCGCCATCGGCGTCGTGCGTGATGCAGCTCACATTCACACCGACGACCACCGGCCGGCGCACCGGCCAGCTCGTCGCCACGTCGAGCCGCGGTAACGTGAATGTGGCCTTGTCCGGCGCCGGCGTCGGCGTCGGCCAGATCACCGCCGAGCCGGCCGCGGTCACGTTCGACCCGCTCCACCCCGGCCAGTCAGCGAGCCGCACGATCACCATGCGCAACAGCGGCTCAGCGCCGATGAAGATCGACGGTGCCCACATCGCGAATTCGACCGTCGGTGACATCAGCGTGACCGGGTGCCAGGACGTGCAACTCGGGCCCGGCCAAACGTGCGAGCTGGTGGTGACCGTCACGCCGACAAAGGTCGGCGACTGGCAGGCCAACGTCGAGATCGCTGCCGACGGCGACGTCCTGGCCACGGTCCTTGCCCACGGCACCGCCGTCGGCACGCCGCGGGTCGTCCCAGCGTCGACATCCGTCAACTTCGACCGCACGATCGTGGGAAAGACCGCCGAGCCGCAGACGGTACGGATCGACAACAAAGGCGACGGCGCGACGCGGGTGGACGACGCGACCACAACGGGCGCCAACGCCAGTGACTTCGTCGTGGAGGGCTGCCGCGGCGCCGACCTCGCGCCCCAGACGAGTTGCACGCTGTCGATTCGTTTCGCGCCGACGGCCAGAGGCACGCGGTCAGGGGCCGTGGAGGTACGCATGGCCGATGGCGCGCCGTTGAGGATCGACCTTCAGGGCGTGGCCGTCGGTACCGGCGTGCCGAAGCTCGACTCGACTGCGGTGCAGTTCGAGGACACCCACGTCAAGGCCGCGAGCAAGCCGAGGACGATTGTCGTCACGAACGTCGGCGACAGTGATCTCGACGTGAAGGGGCCGGCACTGTCCGGCACCAACGCGGCTGACTTCTCGGCGACGGGCTGCCAGAACGTGCGCCTCGCCCCGGGAAAGACGTGCAACGTGACGGTCACCATGACACCGACCGCCATCGGCGTTCGCTCGGCACAGGTGACCGTCGGCGTCGGCGAAGGCACCAGTCCCACGGCGACGCTCACCGGAACCGGCACCGCCTCATCTGACCTCGGGTTGAGCGCCCTCACCAACAGTGACGGGCTCCACGTCATCGTAAAGAACGGTGGGCCCGACGGAGCCGAGGACGTCGTCGTCACGGTCAACGTCACGGGTGGGACGATCACCACCGTCGGCGCTCCGTGCACCAAGATCGATGACCAACAAGCCACATGCCGCCTCGGTGCGCTTGGCCCCAACGCGCAGAAGGACATCCCCTTCAGGGCGTTCGACTACAACAGGGTCGGCACGAAGACTGTCGTCTTCGCGTTCCGGGTCCAGAGTTCGAGCGTCGATGCTGCCCCGGGGAACGACTCGTACCAATACGTCGACCGCCTGGTGTCCTGAGCGCCTGCGGCCACTGCCCTGGTCAGAGCCGGTACACGTCAGCGCGCTCGGAGGGACTCGAACCCCCAACCTTCTGATCCGTAGTCAGATGCTCTGTCCATTGAGCTACGAGCGCTGGGCTGGTTGAGTTTACTGGCCCCAGGGAGCCCACCCCGAGCGCTGGTAGATCGCGTAGGCGGCCTCGGCGTTCACGCGGGGGTCGTAGAGCTGCTCGGGCGAGGTGACCCCCACGGCGGCCAGTGTCCGCTGGTTCATCTTGAAGTAGATCTGGAACAGTCCGTAGCAGCACCAGTTCCGCACGGTCGGGACGAGGTTCGACTCGCGCTTCGCGATGCGGACGGCCTGGTCGGCCTGGTCGGGGGGCCAGATGGACCGGATGATGGCCTCGACGTCGGCCTTGCTGTAGGTGTTGGCCGGCGGTGCCGGCGCGGCTTCGGCGGTCGTCGTGGTGGTCGCCTGCGGCTTGGGCGGCGCGGCTGCCGTCGTGACCGGTGCCTTCGTGCTCGGCGGACTGGTCGACTTGGTCGCCGCCGTCGTGGCGGGAGCCTTCTTGGCGGCGGTTGTGGCTGGCGTCGTCGCCGTCTTCCTCGCGGCCGTGGTGGCCGGGGTCGTGGCCGTTTTCTTCGCCGCCGTCGACGGCGCGGCGGTCGACGCCGCCGTCAGGTCCCCCGACGCCACCGCCGCGGCGGAGGCCGACGTCGAGGCGGGCGACGACGCGGGTACGAACGTCGCCGCGGCCGACGATGGCGAGCCCGACGGCGCGCTGGACGACGCCGACGTGGCGGCAGCCGCGGCCGTGGTGGCCGACAGCAGCGGGTCGGCGCCGACGGCGGCGCCGGGGAGCCCGCCGCTCCTCACGACGTTCGTGCCGCTGCCGCGGATGATGCCGGCGATGGGGATGAGCAGCAGGAAGGCCACCACCATCAGGACGAGCCGCGCCGTGAGCGGCCGTCTCTCCATCCGATCGGCCAGGCCCCTCGATCGCGAGGGGCCCGGTCGGTAGGGGTTCATGCGTCGGTGTCCTCCCAGCGGAGGTGACGCCGGCGCGCCGGCGCCAAGCCAGCGACGTCCTGCCCCAACTCCGTGGTGCGTAATCGAGCGCCGACGTGTCTAGCCCAGATCGTAAACAGACCGCAACAGGCGGTGTGACGAGCGTCACACAAAGCGTTCCGCGGAGCGTTTTGAGGGCGGGCGCGGAGAGGGTGGGATTCGAACCCACGGACAAGCTCAGCGCTCGTCAACGCCTTA
>DASXAI010000128.1:0-3578 GCA_036406775.1 Acidimicrobiales bacterium | reverse complement strand
GCCCGATGGCCTCCGCCGCCGCGGCCACGTCGCCCGGCTTCACCGCGATGACGGCACCATCGGCCGTGCCCGCGAGCGCGTCGGTGACGGCGACACCGGGCAACTCGGTGGCCAACGCCGCGCGCCGTCCTTCCAACGGCTCGACGACGAGCAACTCGCCGGCCGGCGCCCAGCCGGACGCCACCAGGCCGCCAGCGAGCGCGGCCCCCATGTTGCCGCCACCGACGATTGCCAGCCGCACTTCCATCGGCGAAGGGTAGCGACCACCGATGTACCGGACCGGCCCGGACTTCCCCGATCCGGACCGGCGCCGGCACGGTGCAGGTGTGTGCCCGGGAAGGCCTGGAGCGGAAAGGCGTCAGCGGGCGACGCGGGACGCGAAGCCGATGGCCAGGGCCGGACGGAAGCACTGCTCGACGGTGGCGTAGAGCGTGCCGAGCGCCCGATCGAGCTCGGCTTCGTCTACGGCCGCGACCGGCAGCTCGCCCCGGAGGTACACCGCATCCTCGGCGCCCACCGAGAAGTGAGCGCCCACGAGGCGGTCGTTGCGCCGCAGGAGGTGTTCGTAGAAGGCGGCGTGGTTCTCCTCCGGGGCCGGCAGGACGTACGTCTCGTAGCGGATCGTCCGCTGGCCGAGCGTGAGCCAGACGGTCGTCACGCTCTTCTCCTCGCCGAGCATCCGGACGTACCACCGGCGCGGCTCCTCGATGTCGCGGTCGATGGCCGCGATGACGGGGTTCTCGGCGGCTGCGCGCGCCAGCCAACCGTCGATCTTGCGCTCCAGGACGTCCAGGGCGCCCTCGTCGTGGACGTCGGTCACGTGCAGTCCACGAGGACACCGACCGTGAGGCCGGCGTAGAGCTGGCGCAGCCGGGCCGCGGCCGTCGACCAGGTGTAGCCCCGAGCCCGTTCGACCGACCGGACGCCCACGCTCCACGCCAGATAGTCGTTGGAGAGCAACTCGTCGGTGTAGAGGGCGAACACCTCCGGGTCGCGGCCGGGCACGAGGAAGCCGGTGTGCCCGTGGTCGACGAGCGTGAGGAGTCCGCCGACGGCCGACGCCACGACCGGGGTGCCACACGCCGCCGCCTCCAGGGCGACGAGCCCGAAGCTCTCCGACCGCGACGGCACGAGCACGACGTCGGCGGCGCGGTAGTAGCTCGACAGGAGATGGTGCGGCTGGGGCGGCACGAAGCGCACGCGTTCACCGAGGCCGAGCTCGTCGACGAGGGCCCCGACCTTCTCCACCTCCTCCTCGCCGGCGACGCCGCTGGCCCCGCCGACGATGACGAGCACCGCGTCGGGCCGGTCGAGCTCGGCCAGCGCCCGCACCGCCACGTCGACTCCCTTCAGCGGTTGGATGCGCCCCACGAACAGGAGCACGGGATCGTCACCGAGCCCGAGGGCGCGACGGGCGCCCCGGCGGTCGCCGGGCCCGAAGAAGGCGTGCTCGACGCCGGGGGCCACGATCTCGAGCCGCCCAGGTACCTCGCCGTAGAGGCGGGTCAGCTGGCGCGCTTCCTCGGCGCTGCTCACGCAAATGGCGTCGGCGCACGCCATCACGTCGGTCTCGGCCTTCTCCCGCCGGGCGGGCTCGCGGTCGCCTCCCTCGGCCTTCACCCGCGCCAGCGTGTGGAAGGTGCTCACGAGAGGCAGGCCGAGGTCGTGCTTCAAGCGCAGGCCGGCCACCCCCGACAGCCAGTAGTTGGCGTGCACGAGATCGGCGCCGCCGCGACGCTCGAGGTCATGCATCACGCCGGCAGCGAAGGCGTCCACCACGGCCGGGAGCGCCTCCTTCGGCAGCTCGGGCGGCCCCGCCTCGACGTGGACGACGCGGAAGCCGGGCTCGACGGCGACCTCGTTCGGCAGGTCGTCGCGCCACCGCCGCACGTAGGTGGTGCAGTCGACACCAGCCTGCGCCAGCGCCGACACCAGCTCCCGCACGTACACGTTCATGCCGCCGCTGTCGCCGACGCCCGCCTGCACGAGCGGCGAGGTGTGCAGCGACAGCATGGCCAGGCGTCGCATCACCCTCCCGAGACCGGGGGCAGGATGGCCACCTCGTCGGCCGCCGACACGGGCGTGTCCGGCTCGGCCGGCTCCCCGTTCACCCACACGCGGCACGTCGCCAGCAGGGCCACGAAGCGCTCGCCGTACCGTGACCGGGCCTCCGTGAGGACGCCGGCCACGTCGTCGGCCTCGATCACGTCGCGCCCCGTACCGGCGGCTTCCCGCGCCGATGCGAAGAGTCGGACGATGGCCACCGAAACGAACATATCGTCCGGCTACCGTCACCCCGTCATGGCTGCCGGCCCCACTCGCGTGCTCATCGTCCGTCACGGGCAGTCGACGTGGAACGCCGACGGCCGCTGGCAGGGTCAGGCCGACCCGCCCCTGTCGGCTCTCGGCGAGGCGCAGGCGCGGGCGGCGGCCGACGCCCTGCCTGACGTCGACCGGGTGGTCGCCAGCGACCTGGCGCGGGCCCGCCAGACGGCCGAGATCATCGCCAGGGCACGACAGCTCGGCGGCGTGCGCCTCGACGCCCGGCTGCGCGAGCGCGACAGCGGTGACTGGACCGGCTTCACCCGCGAGGAGATCGAGCTGGCGTGGCCCGGATGGCTCGACGCCGGCCGCCTGCCCGAGAACTTCGAGCAGTGGGAGCTGGTCGCGGCGCGGGTCACGGAGGCCGTGTGGGCCGCCCACGACGCCGGCCGCGGCGGCACGATCTTGATCGTGGCCCACGGTGGGGTGGTGCGGTCGCTGGAGCGGTCCGTCGGCGCCGACGGCTCCGTGCCGAAGAACCTCGGTGGCCGCTGGTTCGAAGTCGACGGCGACGGGATTGTCGCTGGCAACGTCGTCACGCTGATCGACCACTCCCGCGTCGTCGTGACGGCGCCCGAATCCCTCTGACGACCGTGCCGCCGTTCAAGGTAGAACTCGTCCGCAGCCGGCGCCGCAAGCGGACGGTGGGCGCCCAGCTGGTCGGCTCCGTGCTGCGCGTGAGCGTGCCGGCGTGGATGTCGGCGGCCGAAGCCGAGCGCTGGGCCTCGGTGATGTCGACCCGCTTCGCCCGCCAGTCCGACGCGTCGCTCGTCGATCTCGACCGGCGCGCCCGCCTACTGGCACAGCGCTACGGCCTCCCGGAGCCGGCGTCCATCCGATGGGTCGAGTCGATGCAGACGCGCTGGGGCTCGTGCACTCCCTCGACGCGCAGCGTCCGGATCTCGAACCGGCTCGCGGGCTATCCCGAGTGGGTGCGCGACTACGTGATCGTCCACGAGCTGGCCCACCTGCGCCACCCCGGCCACGGTCCGGCCTTCTGGCGCCTCGTTGCCCGCTACCCGAAATCGGAACGGGCCCGCGGCTACCTCATGGCGAAGTCGGGCGACGCCGAGGTCGAATGAGGCGGCGTCCGGCTTTGCCGTGCGCCGCCGGGCCGCCGAAGTACCGATTGTCGAGCGGAGCGAGTAGGAGCCGGCCGAAGCGGAGCGGAGGCAGGCGACGAAGATCTAGTCGTGGAGGACGGCTCGCAGGGCGCGGAGGGCTTGGAACGTGCGGCTCTTCACCGTGCCGAGGGG
>DASXAI010000127.1:0-2097 GCA_036406775.1 Acidimicrobiales bacterium | reverse complement strand
GCCGGGCACGGTGTTGATGAGTGTCACCGCGTCCGCGCCCCCGGCCGCGGCCGCCGCGGCCACCTCGGCGAGATCGGACACCACGGCCGTCAGCTTGGCCCACACCGGCACGCGTGCCGCCGAGCACGCGGCCACGGCGTCGTGGGTGGCGTCGGCCGACTGGGCGAACATGCCCTTGCCCTCGATGTTGGGGCACGACAGGTTGGCCTCGACGGCGACGACGCCAGGCGCGCCGGCGAGGAGGCTCGCGGCCTCGGCGTAGTCGTCGACCGTGCGGCCCCAGATCGACGCCACGACGCGGGCGCGGCGAGCCGCCAGCCGGGGCAGGTCGTCACGCAACCAGGCGACCACACCGGCACCCTGGAGGCCCACGGAGTTCACCATCCCCGCGGTGACGGCGTGCAAGCGCGGCGGCGGGTTGCCGGACCACGCGTAGGGCGCCATCGACTTGACCACCACGGCGCCCAGCGCGGCCAGGTCGACGAACGGGGCCAGCTCGTCGCCGTGGCCGGCCGTGCCCGACGCCGTCAACACCGGACTCGGGAGGATCACACTGCCCACCGACGTCGTGAGATCGACGGCGACGGGCGACCGGCTCAACGGGCGTGCCACTCCTGCAGGCTGCGCACCTCCGGCGGGCTGGCGGCCCGCTCGGCCAGGCCGGTGGCCGCGGCCAACGCCGCTTCCACAGTTGTGACGCAGCTCACCTTGTGCACGTTGGCCGCCATCCGGATGTGCGAGCCGTCGGACCGGGGCCCGCTGCCCTGGGGCGTGTTGACGACGAAGCTGATCTTGCCCGACGCGATCAGGTCGACGGCCGACATCCCCGTGCGCTCCGAGAGCTTGGCCACGACGGCGTCGACACCGACGCCGAAGCGAGCGAGGTAGTCGGCGGTGCCCTTGGTGGCGGCGATGGCCAGGCCGACCTCCTTGAACCGCTTGGCCACGATGAGCCCGGCCGGTTTGTCCCGGTCGGCCAGCGACAGGAACACCGTGCCGTCCATCGGCAGCATGGTGCCGGCGGCCGTCTCGGCCTTGGCGAAGGCAAGGCCGAAGCGCTGGTCGATGCCCATGACCTCGCCCGTCGAGCGCATCTCGGGCCCCAGGGCGGTGTCGACCTCGGGGAAGCGGTTGAACGGCAGCACCGCCTCCTTCACGGCGACGTGGCCGGTGGCCCGCGTGGCGGGCAGCACGCCTTCAGCCCGCAGCTCGGCCAGCGTGGCGCCCACCATCACGCGGGCCGCGATCTTGGCCAACGGCACGCCCGTGGCCTTGGCCACGAACGGCACCGTACGGCTCGCCCGCGGGTTGGCCTCGAGCACGTACACCTGGTTCTGGCGCACGGCGTACTGCACGTTGATGAGGCCCCGGACGTCGAGGGCGTCGGCGATGGTCTTGGTGTAGGCCTCCATCACCTCGACGACCCACGGCAGGATCGTGGGCGGTGGGATGGCGCACGCCGAGTCGCCCGAGTGCACGCCCGCCTCCTCGACGTGCTCCATCACGCCGCCGATGAGGACCTCGCCGGTGGCATCACGGATGGCGTCGATGTCGACCTCGGCCGCGTCCTCCAGGAACCGGTCGATGAGCACCGGGCGCTCGGCCGACAGGCCACCTTCACGCCCGAGGGAGCCGAAGCCGTCGAGCTCCTGCATTGCCTCGATCAGCTCGCCCCGGTCGTCGACGATGCGCATGGCCCGCCCGCCCAGCACGTAGCTGGGCCGGACGAGCACCGGGTACCCGATCCGCTCGGCCACGGCCAGCGCCTCGTGCACGTTGGCGGCCACGCCCCCGGGCGGCTGCGGGATCTTGAGCTCGGCGCACAGGGCGTTCCAGCGCTCGCGATCCTCGGCCGTGTCGATCGACTCGGGGCTGGTGCCAGCGACGAGGACGGGCGGGATGAGGCCGGCCAGCTTCAGCGGCGTCTGGCCGCCGAGCGACACGACGACGGCCTCGGGCTGTTCGGCGTCGATGACGTTGAGCACGTCCTCACGCGTGAGCGGCTCGAAGTAGAGGCGATCGGAGGTGTCGTAGTCGGTCGACACCGTCTCCGGGTTGCAGTTGACCATCACGGTCTCGTAGCCGGCGGCGCGCAGG
>DASXAI010000126.1:0-4227 GCA_036406775.1 Acidimicrobiales bacterium | reverse complement strand
ATGTGCCCTGGACGGCCCGCCCGACGGTGGCGTTGGCCGCCGCCAGGCCGGCCGGACCGACGGCACGCGGCAAGAGGCCCAGCGCCGCGGGGCGGTACGGGGTGGCGAGGGCGCTGTCGACGACTGCCAGCACCAGCAGTGCGGCCGGCTCGCCGCCCGCGAAGGTGACCGCGGCCAGCACGGCGAGCGCGATCACGCGGCTCACGCACGAGCCGACGACGACGATGCGCCGGTCCACCCGGTCGGCGAGGACGCCGGCCAAGGGCCCGATGACGACGTTGGGAACGAACCGCATCGCCACGCAGACGGCCACCCACGAGGTCGACCCCGTCTGCTCGTAGACGGCGGTGGTGAGGGCGACCTCGACGAGCCAGTTGACCGAGCCGACGACGAAGAACCCCGTGGCGATGGGCCGGACCGGGGTGAGGGTCATCAGAGGACGATCGTGTCGCCTTGGACCGCGGCCGACACCTTCGTCGGCCCGGCGCGCCATCGGTCGACGAAGGCGTCGATGGCCTCGTCGGTGCGCCACGGGTCGTGGTGGAACAAGAGGAGCTGCCCGACGTCACACCGCTCGGCCAAGGCAACGGCGTAGTCGACCGCCGAGTGGCCGAAGGCCGGCTTGGCCGCCAAGTCCTCCGCCGTGAACTGGGCGTCGTGCAGCAACAGGTCGGCTCCGGTGGCCAGCGCCCTCACCGCCTCGTGGTACGGGCCCCAACCGTCGGGCCCCGGGCCCAGTGCGAGCGGCCCGTGGTCGGGGACGTAGGCGACGGTGGTGCGGCCGTCGTGGATGCGCACGCCGTAGGTGGTGCCGCCCGGGTGCGGGACGGCGCGCACCAGCACGTCGAAGCCCTCGATCACCTGCCGGCCCTCTCCCAGGCCGTGGAACGACCACGCACCGCGTAGGCCGGCGGCGGTGATGGGGAAGAACGGCGGCCCGAGCATCGGGTCGAGGGCGTGGACGGGATCGCCGCCAGCGGCCGGGAGATGCACTGCGACCCGCGCGTCAGGCCGGTCGCCAGCGGTGAAGAACGGGAGGCCTTGCGTGTGGTCCCAGTGCAGATGGGTCAGCAGCAGTGAGCCTCGAAACGGCGCGCCATCCAGAAGTCGCGTCACGTGGCGAAGCCCGGTGCCGCCGTCGAGCAGGAGGCACGGGCCGTCGTCGACGTCGGCCCACACTGCGACGCACGACGTGTCACCGCCGACACGGCTGTACTCCGCTCCGGTGGCGGGCATCGACCCGCGCACGCCACACAGATCGATGCGCATCAGCTCACCACGTGCTGCTCTCGACTCGCATGTCGTGATCGTCCGCCCGCGACGGCCCACCGACCAGGTGACAGGCATGCACGTCCGCCACGTGGTGGCACCACCCCTCGAAGGCGTGGTGGCGCCCTCGACCGGGCGCGGCCCATCGCGTCAAGCTGGAGCCGGAACATCACGACGACCGGAGGAACAGGCCGATGAGCACGGTCGAGACAGACGCTCCCGCCGACGCCACCGCCGTGACCGCCGCGGTGGAGGTGCGCGGCGTGTACCGCACCTTCGAGCAGGAGACCGCACCGGTCCGGGCGTTACGCGGCGCCGACCTGGCCGTCCGCTACGGCGAGTTCGTCGCGGTGATGGGCCCCTCGGGCTGTGGCAAATCCACGTTGCTGAGCATCATCGCCGGGCTCGACGGGCCCGACGAGGGCGAGGTCGTCGTGGCCGGTGCGTCGCTCGCCGGCATGGACGAGAACGCCCTGGCGCGGATGCGCCGCCAGCACGTCGGGATCGTCTTCCAGTTCTTCAACCTCTTGGAAGGCATGACGGTCCTCGACAACGTGGTCATGCCGGCGGTCATCGCCGGGCGCAAGCGCCGGGCGGCGGAATCACGGGCCCGTGATCTGCTCGACCTGCTCGGCCTCGGCGACAAGGCCAAGCAGGCGCCCGGCGTGCTCTCCGGAGGACAACGCCAGCGCCTGGCCATCGCCCGGGCCCTCGCCAACGAGCCCACGCTCGTGCTGGCCGACGAACCCACGGGCGCCCTCGACAGCGAGGGCGGCGACGAGGTCCTGGAGCTGTTCCGACGGCTCCACCACGGCGGCCAGACGATCCTGCTCGTCACGCACGACCAACCCGTCGCCGACGCAGCCCAGCGGATCGTCCGCATGAAGGACGGCCGAGTGGTCGACGACGGGCTCGGCGCCGCGCCGGGCTGAGGTGACGCTGTGGGCTCCGATCACATAGGAACTCCCGTCCGGCTGTGGTCCGGAGCCGAGGTGCGGCGGCGGTGGCTCGCGCTGATGCTGCTCGGCGTGATGGCCGGCGTGGCGGCTGGTCTCGCCATGGCGGCGATCGACGGCGCCGGCCGAACCACGAGCGCCTACGCCCGCATGCGCAGCCAACAGCTCGGGGCCGACGCCGTGTTCTTCCCGAGCCAGGTCGTCTTCTCCGACGCCGACCTCAGCCGGCTCGACGAGATCCCGCAAGTCGAAGCGTGGGCGGGCTTCTCGGGCGCCCCCGGCGCGCTCGACGAGGCACCGGGCGCCTCGCCGCTCGTGGCGGTCGGCCCGGGGTGGTTCAACACCATCGAGCGCGCCCAGGTACTCGCCGGCCGGCTGCCGGACCCCCAGCGAGACGACGAAGCTGTCCTCAACCAACGGGCGTACAACGAGGCGAGGGCGCTGGGCTTCGACGTCGGCTCCACGCTGACGTGGCGCACGCTGGCACCCGCCGAGGACGACGCCTTCGGCCTCGACGGGCCGCCGTCCAACTTCGACTGGACCACGGCCCACGGCCCGGTCGTCAAGCTGCACATCGTCGGCGTGATCCGCATCCCGGCCGAGTCCGTCGTGTCGTTCGCGAGCAATCCCCTGCTCCTCTCCGGCCCCGGGTGGGCCGCCGCCCACCTCGGTGTGGGCCCAACCCCCCCGACCGGCCTGCCCGCCGCGGCCGGGTTCAACAACGCCCTCGTGCGTCTCCGGAATGGAGCAGCCGACGTCCCGGCCTTCAAGGCCGCCGTTGCGCGCGTGTTCGGTCGTGATGACATCCCGGTGAAGGACCTGGCCGACGACATCAAGAGAATCCAGCGGTCGCTCGACGTCGAGCGCACGGCCTTGCTGCTGTTCGCCGGCGCGGTGGTCCTCGCCGCGGTCGTGTTGACGACTCAGGCGTTCGTGCGCTCGGTCCGGGCCGGCTCGGAGCCGGTGCCGGTGCTTCGCGCCATCGGCATGAGCCGCGGCGGTCTCGTCTCGGGCCTGTGCGCTCCCCACGTGATCAGCGTGGTGGTCGCGGCCGTCGTGGCCGTCGGCGCGGCGGTCGGCCTGTCGACTCGCTTTCCCATTGGGCTCGCGCGCGAGCTCGATCCGGTCCTCGGGCCCCACGCCGACTGGCGCGTCCTCGCGGTAGGTGTGGTCGCGACGGTTGTCGTCACGGCCGGTACGTGCGCATTGGTGGCATGGCTCACCGTGCGGCGGGTCGAAGGCTGGCGCCGCGCCAGGCGGACCCAGCTCGTCGGGGTGGCCACCCGAGCGGGCGCGTCGGTGCCCGCCGCCGTGGGCACGAGCCTGGCGCTCGAGCGGGCGCCCACGCCATCGGGTCGCTCGGGCCGGCCCGCGCTCCTCGCTGCCATCGTCGGCGTCTTCGGCGTGGTGGGGGCGGTCACACTCGTCGGCGGTATCGACGATGTACTCCACCAGCCGGTGCGGACGGGCCGGACGTGGGACCTCGAGGCCTACTCCGCGTTGAGTGTCACCGAGGGAACGAAGGTCCTCTCGGCTACGCCCGACGTCACGGCCTTCGCCCTCCGGTCACGCGTGCCATCTGTCGTGAACGGGGTCGACACGCCCCTGTACGCGGTCGAGAGCCTGCACGGCGACATCCACTTCGTCACGCTGAAAGGTCGGGCGCCGCAGAGCGCCGACGAGATCGCCCTCGGACCCAGCACGGCGGCCAAGATCCACGCCGGCATCGGCGACACGGTCGCGGGCGGGAGATCCGGCCAGGAGTTCGAGGTCACCGGCATCACGCTGCTGGCCCAGACGCCGCACAGCTCCTTCGACGAGGGCGCGCTGCTCACGTCGGTGGGCTTCGGCCAGGCGGTGGGCGATGCGTTCAGCGAGGACCAGGCGCTCATCCGTCTGCGCCCGGGGGCGCCCATCGACGCCGACATCAACGACCTCATGTCGAGGGGCATCGGTGCCACGCCCCCGATCCAGCCGCCGGACGTCGCCAATCTCGCCCGCG
>DASXAI010000125.1:0-3733 GCA_036406775.1 Acidimicrobiales bacterium | reverse complement strand
GCCGCCGCGCCCGCTCCCACGCGCAGCCACGTCTCCGAGCGAGCCCGCGCCGAGCGCCGGCTCGGCTGGATGCTGTGCGCGCCGTCGGTCATCGTCATGCTGGCTGTCACCGCCTACCCGATCGTCTACGCGATCTGGCTGTCGCTGTTCCGCTACGACATCCGCTTCCCGTCGGCGTCGAAGTTCGTCGGGCTGCACAACTACGCCACCGTCCTCCGCTCCGACGTGTGGTGGCAGGCGCTGTTCAACACGCTCGTGATCACGGTGATCACCGTCGTCATCGAGCTGGCCCTCGGCCTCGCTCTCGCGCTGGTGATGCACCGGGCCATCTTCGGGCGGCGCACGGTCCGGGCCTCGGTGCTGATCCCGTACGGCATCGTCACCGTGGTCGCCGCGCTGTCGTGGAAGTTCGCCTTCGATCCCACCACCGGGTTCATCAACGGGATGCTCCCCACCGACCAGGCCTGGTTCGCTCACCGTTGGTCGGCGTTCCTCGTCATCATCCTGAACGAGGTCTGGAAGACGACGCCGTTCATGGCCCTGCTCTTGCTCGCGGGGCTGACCCTCGTGCCTCAGGACGTGCTGAAGGCGTCCCGGGTCGACGGCGCCGGACCGTGGCAGCGGTTGTGGAAGGTGATGATCCCGTTGATGAAGCCGGCGCTCCTCGTGGCTGTGCTCTTCCGGGCGATGGACGCCTTCAGGATCTTCGACACGATCTTCGTGATGACCCGCGGTGCGCAGGGCACCGAGTCGGTGTCGATCGTCGGCTACAACACGCTCGTCACCCGGCTCAACCTCGGCCTCGGGTCGGCCGTGTCGGTGCTGATCTTCCTGTGCGTCATCGCCATCGCGGTGATCTTCGTGAAGGGCTTCGGCGCCAACCTCGCCCAGCAGCGGGGAGAGGGGGTCCGGTGATGGACGACCGACCGAGCATCTCGAAGCGGCTGTGGTGGGCGCTGGCCGCCGTCCTCGTGGCGATCTATGCGCTGGTGCCACTGGCGTGGGTGGTGTCGCTGTCGCTGAAGCCCGGGGGCGAGCTGAGCAACGGCTCCTTCCTGCCGAAGGCGCCGACCCTCGACAACTTCCGGGCCGTGTTCAAGGATCCCCAGTTCCCCGCCGCCCTCCGCAACTCGCTCGGCATCGCCGCCATCTCGACCGTGCTGGCCGTGCTGCTGGCGATGTTCGCGGCCTACGCCATCGTGCGGCTCGAGTTCCCGGGCAAGAAGGTCGTGCTCGCCGGTGCGCTGGCGATCGCCATGTTCCCGGCCATCAGCATCATCGGCCCGCTGTTCAACATGTGGCGGTCGCTCGGGCTCTACGACACCTGGGCCGGGCTCATCATCCCGTACATGACCTTCACGCTGCCCCTCGCCATCTGGACGCTGTCGGCGTTCTTCCGGGAGATCCCCTGGGACCTCGACCGCGCCGCCCGAGTCGACGGCGCCACGCCCTTCCAGGCGTTCCGCCGGGTCATCGCTCCGCTCGCGGCGCCGGGCGTGTTCACCGCCGCGATCCTCGTGTTCATCTTCGCCTGGAACGACTTCCTGTTCGCCATCACGCTCACGTCGACCAACTCGGCCCGCACCGTGCCCGCAGCCCTTGCGTTCTTCACGGGCGCGTCGCAGTTCCAGCAGCCGACGGGGTCGATCGCCGCCGCGAGCGTCATCGTCACCATCCCCATCGTCATCGTCGTGCTGCTGTTCCAGCGCCGCATCGTGGCCGGGCTGACGTCCGGCGCGGTCAAGGGATAGCGGAGCCGCGGAAGGGAACCAGACCATGGCCAAGATCGAGCTCGATCACGTCACCAAGCAGTTCCTCGACGGCACCGAGGCCGTGCACGACACCACGTTCGAGATCGACGACGGCGAGTTCTTCATCCTCGTCGGCCCGTCCGGCTGTGGGAAGTCGACGCTGCTGAACATGATCGTCGGGCTCGAGGACGTGTCGGGCGGCGAGGTGAAGGTCGACGGCAAGCGTGTGAACGACGTCGACCCCAAGGACCGCAACATGGCGATGGTGTTCCAGAGCTACGCGATCTATCCGCACATGACCGTGCGGGAGAACATCGCGTTCCCGCTCAAGCTGGCCAAGGTGCCCAAGGAGGAGATCGCCAAGCGGGTCGACGAGGCAGCCGCCACCCTCGAGCTCACCGAGCTGCTCGATCGCAAGCCCGCGCAGCTGTCGGGCGGCCAGCGCCAACGGGTCGCGATGGGACGGGCGATCGTGCGCGAACCCAACGCCTTCCTCATGGACGAACCGCTGTCGAACCTCGACGCCAAGCTGCGGGTGCAGATGCGCACCGAGATCGCCCAGCTCCAGGACCGGCTCGGGATCACCACCATCTACGTGACCCACGACCAGACCGAAGCCATGACGCTGGGCGACCGGATCGCCGTGCTGCGCAAGGGCGTGGTGCAGCAGGTCGGGTCGCCGAGGGACCTCTACACCGAGCCCGCCAACGTGTTCGTCGCCGGCTTCATCGGGTCGCCGGCGATGAACCTGCTGCCCGCGACGGTCGAGGGCGACCACCTCAAGCTCCCGATGGTCGACGTCCCGCTCGACGACGCGTTGCGGTCGCGGCTCGGCGACCACCAGGGCGACGTCGTGGTCGGCGTCCGGCCCGAGGCGTTCTCGACCACGGACACGGCCGCGGCATCGGCGGACGGTGACGGCCACGTCCGCTTCACGGCGAAGGCCGCCGTCGTCGAGTGGATGGGCGCCGAGCAGTTCGCGTACTTCGACCTCGACCGCGAGACCACCGGTCAGCTCGACGAGCTGGCTGACGAGCTCGGCACGTCCGACTCGGGCGGCGCCGACCGGGCCAAGCTCGTCGCCCGCCTCGACCAGGACGCCGAGATCCGCGCCGGCCACGACACCGAGCTGCTGCTCGACCCGTCCATGATCCACGTCTTCGACTGCGAGTCGGGCGACCGCCTGGACGCGGCGATCGACCTTCGCGAGCGCGCGGACGACCGTGACGAGGCACCGGAGCCGGCTGCATAAGCACGCCTCCACCACGTGACTCGACGGCCGCCGTCCACCGTGACGATGGCCCGTCCGGGCGGATCCGTCGGGCAGACTGCATCAAGCGGGCCTCGATACGGGTCGAAGAGTTGCGTGGACGACGACCCAGGGAGGCGGATGGGATGAAGTCGCTGACCCGAGCCCGCGCGGTGGTGATCGCGACCGGAGCACTCATCGGCCTGGCCGCGGCCGTGTCGCCCGGCGCACCGGCAACGGCGGCGTCGCTGAGCGCCGGAGGGTTCACGACCTCGGGCAAGGCACCCAAGACGGCGGTGGCCGCGGGGTCGGAGGCGGCGCTGACGGCCGTCGTGACGAGCTCGACGAGCCGCACGGTCCTGGTGGATCTCGAGGTCTACAGCCCGGCCGGCGTCAAGGTGTACCAGCGGGCCTGGGACAGCCAGAGCCTGACCGCCAACAAGGCGGCCAAGTTCCCCACGACCTGGGCGGTGCCCGGCGCGACCGGCGCCGGGACGTACGTGGTCAAGGTCGGCGTCTTCACCCCCGCGTGGGCGCAGCTGTTGCACTGGAACGACAAGGCGAAGACCTTCAAGGTCACGTCGACGTCCCCGTCGACGACGACGTCGACCGTGGCGAGCACCACGACGACCGTCCCGTCCGGAGGGCTCCCGGCGCTGCCGGCCGCATGGCCTCGGACGTTCGAGCTCGGCGTGTCGGACTCTCCGGGGGGCGCGGCCGCGATGAAGGCGGT
>DASXAI010000124.1:0-13113 GCA_036406775.1 Acidimicrobiales bacterium | reverse complement strand
CGCTTTTCGTCCTTCAGGAAACGCAGCAGCCGGAAGCCGACCTTGGGGTCGTCCCGGAACTTCTCGAGCGCGACCCGCAGGAACTTCGGCGAGCTGTCGACGATGACGGCGCCGACCTGGCTGTCGAAGACGCGCAGCTTCAGGCGATCGAGGAGGATGCCGGTGCCGCCGGAGTAGTCGACGAGGATCTCCCCGTCGGCCAGCAGGTGCGACAGCTCCTCGACGGTGGGATCGAGGTTCCGGTACCAGCCGTGGCGGTCGACGCTGTCGTAGGCCGTGCCGAACGGGTCGACCGCCTCCTGCACCCATTCGTCCGGCGGGATGCGCTCCCAGCCCGCCGGCCACTCGAACACATGGTGGCTGTGGGGCGAGCCGGCCGCCGGCGTGCTCGCCGACCGGTGCAGCTCGATGAGTGTCTCGACGTCCTGGGACCGGTGGCGGCCCCAGCCGCAGTCGGTTGCCACGCCGAAGTCGTGGACGAACCGCTGCGCCGCCACGATGCGGCTGCGGGCACCGACCACGCCGTCGGAGGGGTGCAGCAGCCCCAGGTAGAGGGTGGTTTCTGGCCGCAGCGCCAGGCCGGCCAGGGCCTCGAAGAACCGCAGGTCGACGCGGCCCTCCTGCACCGGCAGGTGGATCCAGTCGAGCGACCGGCTCAAGCTCAGCGACAGGGCGTTGGCGATCTCGACCAGCGGCTGGGCGTCGTAGGGCCGGTCACGGTGGTGGCGTTCGTGGCCGTGGCAGAAGTGGTAGCCGAGGTTGACACCGGGCGGGATGCTCCGGCCCAGGCGCACGAGGCGCTCGACGATGCCGGAGCGGACGTCGTCGAACCACGTCGGCATGACGCCGTCGAGCATGGCGAACTCGAAGTTGGTGTCCCACTGGACGGCCAGCTGATCGTGCGGGATGGACGAGAAGATGGTGGCGAGCTCGTGCATCATGCTCGTCTCGTACAGCGGCTCGACGCGCGCCTGGTCCTCCGGCGCCACGAAGGCGGCGATCGGCGCCAGCGGGGTCGGCAGCGACACCTGGAACCGGCATCCGGGCCGGATCAGTCCGTCTCGCTTCCGGCGGGCGAACACTCGGTACGACGAGATGGCGGCCTGGGCATACCCGAGGTCGTCGAAGCGGAGGTCGTCGAAGTCGGCGCCGTCGCGCACCCGCAGGCGAGGCAGGGCTCGGTGCGGGTCATCGCCGGGCGGGCACACCTCGAACTCGGGACGCGAGCTGAGGACCGGGTACTGCCACACGATCCAGTCGGACCGCGGGCCCGTCTCGCCGTCGGGTACCCGCTCGAGGCGGTCGCCCAGCTCGGCCGACATCCGCTGGAAGACTTCCTCGGCGCTGCCGAGGGGCACGCTGCCCACGAGCAGCACGCCTCCCGTCGCCGCTACGGTCGCTGTCGATACCGCGTGTTCGCTCATGCGGCCCCCTCGGCACGGAGTGATACACACAGTGTCCGGCCGGGCCCATCCGGCCACCAGCCTGACGTTCGCGACTGGCGAACGGCAGACGACGATCCCAGGAACATCTCAGGAAGGTTGATACCGCCTCGTTCGCAAAGCGAACTCTCGTGCGAAATTCTTGCCTCGCCCCACCCTGGGTTGTACGTTGCGATCGTCGCGCCGGTGACGGCGTCGGCGTGGGGGAACGCCGTCGGCCTTGGGGGAGGAACACATGAGGCGTCCATTGTTGGTCATCGCTGGAGCGGGAGCGTTGCTGCTCGCGGCGTGCGGAGGGGACAACAGCTCCTCTTCGAACACGACGGCGGCAGCCGGTGGCGGCGGCAACACCACCACCACCGCCGCTGCGGCCACCACGACGGCGGGGGCCACCACCACGGCCGCCTCGGGCGGGGCCACCACCACGGCGGCATCGGGCGGCGGTTCGGCGGCGGGCGCCAGCAACCTGCAGAAGTCGGGGCAGTGCGGCGCCGGCACCGGGCAGAAGGCCACGGGCGACCCGATCAAGATCGGCGGCATCGCCACCAACGTGCCGGGCATCGACTTCACGTGGATCACCGGCATGACCAAGGCGTATTTCGACTGCGTGAACGACAACGGCGGCATCAACGGCCGTCCCATCCAGTACGTCGCCGAGGAAGAGCACGTCGACCCGCAGGAGATGGCGGCCAAGGCCACCAAGCTCATCGAGCAGGACAAGGTGCTCGGCATCGTCGGCAGCACCAGCGTCATCGACTGCAGTGTGAACAAGGACTACTACGCCAAGCAGGGCTACTTCCTGATCATCGCCGGCGTCGACCAGGCCTGCTTCACCAGCCCGAACTACTCGGCCGTCAACATGGGCCCCTACTACTCCAGCCTCGGCGGGGCCCAGGCGGCGGTGCGCAAGGGCGCCAAGGGCAAGCTCGTCGTGAGCTCGCCCAACCAGCCCGGCTTCGACGTCATCAACAGCGGCGTGGTCGACTACGCCAAGCAGAACGGCATGCAGGGTGTGAGCGACTTCGAGGACGTGCCGATCAACGACCCGGCCGGCGTCGCTCAGAAGCTCGTCCAGGCGGCCGGTGACGGCGGTGGGGTCGTGCTCGACTACACGGGCCCCACCGTCGTGCCGCTGCTCCAGGCCATCGAGCAGCAGGGCCTCATCGACAAGGTCATCTGGGCCAGCTCCACCCCGCCCAACGACCCGTCCGTCGCCCAGGCGCTGAGCTCGGCCTGGGATGGCAAGTTCCTCATCAACGCCGAGTTCAACGTGCTCGACTCGGGCAAGCCCGACCAGAACCACATGAACGAGATCCGCCAGAAGTACCGGTCCGACATCCCGAGCTCGAGCTTCGCCCAGATGGGCTACCTCGCCGGTCGGGTCGCCACTGACGCCCTGATGGGCATCAAGGGCGACATCAACAAGGACACCGTGAACGCCGCGTTCAAGGGCATCAAGAACTTCTCGAGCGACCTGTGGTGCAAACCCTGGTACTACGACAGCACCGTCGGCTCCAACGTCTCGAACAACAACGACATCACCGTGTCACCGAAGGCTGGGAAGATGGTGAAGACCGAGGATTGCTTCGCCATCGCGGCCATGCCGAGCAACCCGCTCGACGCCATCCGGGCCAAGGAGCAGTCGCTGGGCCTCAACAAGGGATGACGGATCTGACCGATGCCTGACCTGGAGTCGATCAAGCCGTACCTGGTCCTGGGTCTGGCCCTGGGCGGCGTGTTCGCCATGTCGGGCGTCGGTCTCGTCGTCCTCTACCGCGCCACTGGTGTCCTCAACCTCGCTTACGGCGCCATCGGGGCCATGGGCGCGCTCATCGGCTCGACGCTGCTCGAGTGGGGCGTGCCGGAGGTCCTGGCGTTCCTGGCGTGCATCCTGTTCGGCGGCCTGGCCACCCTCCTGTACGGAGGCGTGTTCGGGCCGCCGTTCGCGGCACGGGACCCGCTGATCAAGGCGGTGGCCACGCTGGGGTTGCTGCTGATACTGCTCGGCTTGATGCAGTACCTGTGGGGCCCGCTGCCGCGCACCGTCAAGCTGCCGACCAACGACTGGAGCTTCAGCGTGGCCGGCGTGCAGGTCAGCTGGACGCAGGTCCTCGGCGTGGCCTTCTCCATCGCCATCACCGTCGCCACGGCCATCTTCCTGCGGGTCACCAAGATCGGCACCGCCATGCGGGCGCTGGCCAACGACCGCGAGATCACCGCCACCCTCGGCGTGCCGGTGCGCAACGTCGAGGCGGCAGCGTGGTTCGGCTCCGGGATCATCTGCGGGGCGGCTGGCCTCCTGCTCGCCAACCTGGTCCAGCTGGAGGCAGCGGCGCTCACCTTCCTCGTGATCCCCGCCCTGGCGGCGGCGCTCATCGGGCAGCTGCGGTCGCTGTGGATCACGCTGGCGGCCGGGCTCGTGATCGGCCTGGTGCAGTCGTGCCTCACCGCGTTCACCGACCCCAACCTGGCCGATTACCGCAATATGACGCCGTTCGTGCTGGCCATCATCGCCCTGCTGTGGTTTGCGCGGAAGCGCCAGGTCCTGGTGCGCAACTGATGGCCGATGTGCGGGTCCGGGAGGACGTCGAGCCGTCGTCGGCGACCGAACTCGAGGCGCATGGGGCCAAGGCCAAGGGATCGCTGAAGAAGCCGCTCCAGATGGGGCTGGCCGCCGCCTTCGTGGTGTTCGCACTCTTCGGTCTGCCGCCGCTGCTCGACAGCTACTGGCTGCAGATCATGATCGCCGTGGTGATCTACAGCATCCTCACCCTCGGGTTGGGGTTGCTGATCGGGCGGGTCGGCATGGTGTCGCTCTGCCAGTTCGTCCTCCTCGCCCTCGGCGCGTGGGTGGCGCTGCGCCTCCACTACGCCACGTCGATCCCGTTCCCGTTCATCGTGCTGATCGCCGGCGTCGTCACCGGCTTCATCGGCATGCTCATCGGTCTGCCCGCACTGCGACTGTCGGGGTTGTACCTGGCCCTCATCACGCTGATGGCAGCGGGCGCCATCACCGTCCTGCTGCGGGTGACGCAGTTCCCGAACGGCGGCAGCGGGTTCTTCGGCAACTCGGCGGCGGGCGGCGCCACGTCGCGACTGCCCCGCCCGGCCCTCGCCACCAGCGACACCGGGTACTACCGCTACTGCATCGTGGTGGCGCTGATCATGTTCGGCGTCGCCTTGGCCCACGTGCGCACCAAGCCGGGCCGGGCCTGGGCCGCCATCCGCCACAGCGAGGCGACGGCCCTGTCGGCCGGCGTCAACACCGTGCTCTACAAACTGTGGGCCTTCGCCCTCGCCTCGTTCATGGCCGGCATCGCGGGCGGTCTCCTGGCGGCGGCGCCCGGCGGCATCAACATCAACCAGTTCCCGGTGCAGAACTCGGTCACGCTGCTCGCTGTGGTGCTCATGGGCGGCGTGTTCAACCTCTTCGGCGCGGTCGTGGCCGCCCTCTTCCTGCGCCTGCTGCCGGCCCTCCTCGACTACTGGGGCGCCTCCACCGAGCTGCTGAACATCCTCTTCGGCATCGGCCTGCTCCAAGTGCTCCTGACGGCGCCCGGCGGCGTCGTGGACCAGTTCCCCAAGGACATGGCCAAGCTCGGCCGCAAGATCGCCGGCCTGTTCCGATCGAAAGCACCCACGTGATCGACGTCAACGGCCTGACCGTGCGCTTCGGCGGCGTCATCCCGATCGATCGCATGACGGTCACCTTCGAGAGCGGCACGTGCGGGTTGATCGGTCCCAACGGCGCCGGCAAGACGACCTTCTTCAACGTCCTGAGCGGTTTCGTGAAGCCGATGTCGGGCCGGGTCACCGCCTTCGGCGACGACCTCATGGCCATGCCCGACTTCAAACGGGCCCGGTGGGGCTTACGGCGCACCTTCCAGACCGAGCAGGCCATCGCCAACCTGTCGGTGTTCGACAACGTGCTCCTCGTGCACGAGCACGGCGGCGGCACCCGCGCCCGCCGGCGCCAGGAGGTGATGGACGCCATCAGCTTCGTGGGGCTGGAACCGGTGGCCACCCGCCCGGTCGAGGGCCTCGACGGCGGCCAGCGCCGGCTGGTGGAGCTGGCCCGGGCCGTGGTGGGCCAGCCCCGGCTCGTCCTGCTAGACGAACCGGCGGCCGGGCTGCCCGACGACGAGACCGAACACCTCAGCCGCGTGATCCGGCGCATCCCGGCCGAGGTCGGCGCCGTCGTCATCCTCGTCGACCACGACATGAGCCTCGTATCGGCCTGCTGCGCCACCACGGCGGTGCTCGACTTCGGCCGTCTCATCGCATCCGGCCCCACCGCCGAAGTCCTCCGGGACGAGCAGGTGATCCGCGCCTACCTCGGGACGGAGGAGGTGGCGTGAGCGGTCTCGAGATCACCGGTCTGTCCGTGCAGCGCGGCGGCCGCCTGGTGCTGCGCGACGTGTCGCTCGAGATCCCGCTCGGGCAGGTCACCACGCTGCTCGGACCCAACGGCTCGGGCAAGTCGACCCTCGTCCTCACGGTGGCGGGCGTGCTGCGGCCCACGGCCGGCCACGTCGTGCTCGACGGCCAGGAACTCACGAAGCGCCGGCCCGAGCGGGTTCGCCAGGCCGGCGTGGCGGTCGTACCGGAAGGACGGCGCCTGCTGCGCGACCTCACGGTGGCCGAGAATCTCCGCGTCGCCACCTACGCCCTCGACGGCGACGGCGCCGATGCCGGCATCGAGTACGCCCTCGAGCTCTTCCCCGAGCTGAAGCGGCGATGGGACACCACGGGCCGGTCCCTGTCGGGCGGTGAGCAGCAGATGGTGGTGCTGGCCCAGGCCCTCGTGTCGAAGCCCAAGGTCCTGCTCGTCGACGAGCTGTCGCTGGGCTTGGCGCCGCTCGTCGTGAAGCGCCTCGTGCCCACCCTCGCGGCCGTGGCCGAGTCGGGCGTCGGCGTGCTGCTGATCGAGCAGTTCGCCCACGTCGCCATCGGGCTGGCCCAGAACGCCTCGATCCTCGAAGGCGGCCGCATCCGCTACCAGGGCACGGCCCAGGAGCTGAAGGAGCGGCCCGAGCTCCTGCATTCGGCGTACCTTTTGCGCGTGTAGTGCTCGACCGAATGAAGAGAGCGAGCGCAGCGAGCGAACGAATGAGGTCGACGAAGTAGTGGACGAGCTCGCCGGCAAGGTCGCCGTCGTGACAGGGGCGGCGTCGGGCATCGGGCGGGCCATGGCCGAACGCTTCGCCGCCGAGGGGATGCGGGTCGTGCTGGCCGACGTCGAGCGGCCGGCGCTGCAACACACCGCTGACGAGCTGGCGGCGGGCGGCTTCGACGTGCTGGGCGTGCCCACCGACGTCAGCCTGGAGGCCGACGTCGAGGCGCTGGCGGCGGCCACCTTCGACCAGTACGGCGACGTCCATCTCGTGTGCAACAACGCCGGCGTCGGCAGCCGTGGCTTGACGATTGCCGACCTGCCGTTGCGCGACTTCGAGTGGGTCATCGCGGTCAACCTGTTCGGAGTCGTCCACGGCCTGCGCGCCTTCCTGCCCCGCCTGCGCGCCAACGACGAAGGCCACATCGTCAACACGGCCTCGTCCTCGGGCCTCGTCCACCGGTCCCGGATGGGCCCGTACAACGCATCGAAGGCCGCCGTCGTGGCGCTCAGCGAGACGCTGCGGTTCGAACTCGACGCCGAAGGCAGCCACGTGGGCGTGTCGGTGCTGTGCCCGAGCTGGACCCGCACCAACATCACGACGTCGGACCGCAACCGTCCCGAGCGCTTCGCCTACACGATCGAGACCGACAAGCTCGACGAGATCGCCGAGTACAAGGCGCGCCGGCGGAGCCAGCTCTCCACCATCGCCCTCGACCCGTCGGCCGTCGCCGACCAGGTGTGCGAAGCGGTCAAGGCCAACCGCTTCTACGTCCTCACCCATCCCGACACCCGGGACGACTTCGCCGGACGCGCCGCTCGCATCGTCGCCGGCGACAACCCGGTGGAGGCATCCCAATGAGCCGGCTCTAGCGTTGCCACTGCGACCACAGGGGGTCAACATGACTGACAAGGCCCACGCCGAACTGCTCGAGGAAGTCCTTTCGCGCTACGAGCAGTCGCCGAGTCCTCGGCTGCGGGAGATCACCGAGGCCGCTATCCGCCACCTGCACGCCTTCGTCGAGGAAGTGAACCTGCAGCGCGACGAGTGGTTCGCCGGCATCCAGTTCCTCACCGCCGTCGGCCAGATGTGCGACGACCGCCGCCAGGAGTTCATCCTCCTGTCCGACACGCTCGGCGTCTCGACGCTGGTCGAGATGCTCACCCACGACGCCGCCGAAGGCAGTACCGAGAACACGGTGCTCGGGCCCTTCTACGTGCCCGAGTCGCCCCGCCGAGCCCGGGGCGAGACCATGCTCGTCGACCCGGACGAGGGTGATCGGGTGGTGATCCGGGGTCGGATCATCGACACCGAGGGCCGCCCCATTGCCGGCGCCACGTTGGACTGCTGGCAGAACGCCACGGCCGGCTTCTACGCCGTGCAGCAACCCGACGTGCAGTCGGCCGAGAACCTCCGCGGGATCTACGAGTCCGGCACGGACGGCACCTACGAGATCCGCACGGTCCGGCCCGTGCCGTACCCGGTCCCCTACGACGGCCCCGCCGGCGACCTGCTCAAAGTCCACGGGCGCGGCTGGATGCGGCCGGGCCACACCCACATGTGGGTCCGGGCCGACGGCTACAAGGACCTCATCACCCACGTGTTCGACGAGCAGAGCGACTATCTCCACGAGGACGCCGTCTTCGGTGTCCGCGAGAGCCTCATCCGGCGCTTCGAGCCCGATGACAACGGGGAACTCGCCACGACCTTCGACATCATCCTCGACCCGTCTCCGTCGCCCTCCTGAACGATCTGACGCGCCGAAACGACGTATACGACGCTTCTCGCGCACCAGAACGGATTGGGGAGGAGTCTCAGCCTGCCTGATACGGTCGCCGGCGTGGCCACCAAGCCGGCTGCGGGCGGCCCGGACGCGGCCGAGGCGGGCGTACCGACGTTGCTGTACCTGGTGGGCCGGCTCGACCGCGTGGTGCGCCGAGGGATCCAGAACGCGGTGAAGGAGTTCGGCCTGTCCGTCAACGAGTACTCCACGCTCAGCGTCCTCGCCCATCGGCACGGGCTGTCGAACGCCCAGCTGGCCCGGCGCTCGCTCGTGTCGCCGCAGTCGGCCAACGAAGTGCTCCTCGCCCTCGAACGCAAGGGCTTCGTCGTGCGGAGCGCTCATCCCGCCCATGGCCGCATCTTGCAGACCCGCCTCACCGCCAAGGGCCGGCGCGTCCTCGCCTCGTGCGACGAGCGCGTCGCCGGCGTCGAGACCCGGATGGTGACCGGGGTCAGCGGGACCCAACAACACGCCCTCCGTCGCACCCTGCTCGACTGCATCCACGCCCTCGACGGCGGGCTGACGAGCGATTGACCCGGGTACGATGGAGCGGCGATGGTCTCAGGCCGCCTGAGATGGCGGTTGGGGGGAACGACATGACGTACAAGAGCGACCCGGAGTTGCTCGTTCTGCACTCTTTGCGGCTGAAGGGCTTCGCCGAGCCGCCCGACGTGTCCGACGCCACGACGCTGCCGGAAGGAACGGTCACCGAGTTGCTCGTCGCGTTCCGCGACCAGGAGATCGTCGGCCGGCGCGACGGACGCATCTCCGGCTTCATGCTCACGCCGACAGGGAAGGAGCGCCACGCGACCCTTCTCGACATCGAACGGACCGAGGCGGGCTGCGTCCCCCGAGTGGAATGGGCCTACGACACCTTCCTGGCGCACAACGAGACCTTCAAGCAGCTCTGCTCCGACTGGCAGCTCCGCACCGTCGACGGCAAGCAGGTGCCCAACGACCACTCCGACACCGCCTATGACGCCACCATCGGCGACCGTCTCGTCGGGTTCCAGGCCCAGGTGGCCGAGGTCCTCGACGAGATCGGTGACGTCCTCACCCGCTTCTCGCCCTACGGCGACCGCCTCGAGAGCGCGCTCAGCCGGTTCGTCGCCGGGGAGACGGCGGCCCTCTCGCGTCCCCTGAACCGCTCGTACCACGACGTGTGGATGGAGCTCCACGAGGATCTGCTGCTCACCCTGGGCCGGGCTCGCGGCGAGGCCGACGGATACTGACCGACAACCGGACCACCGGCGTGCTACGTAGGAGGGCCATGGCTGACGTCATCGTCATCGGTGGTGGGGTGGCTGGCCTCTGTGGCAGCCTCCTCTTGGCCCGCGACGGACATCGGGTGCGCCTCCTCGAACGCGACCCCGCACCGCCGCCCGGCTCGCCCGAGGAGGCCTGGGCGTCGTGGGAGCGCCGCGGCGTCAACCAGTTCCGCCTGCTCCACTACTTCCTCCCGCGGTTCCGCCAGACGCTCGAGGCCGAACTGCCCGACGTCATCACCGCCCTCGACGCCGACGGGGCGCTGCGCACCAATCCGGTGCAGGACATGCCGGCCGAGTTCAACGGCGGGATCAGGCCCGACGACGGCCGCTTCACCGCCATCACGGGGCGTCGGCCCGTCATCGAAGCGGCCATCGCCCGCGTCGTCGCCGCCGAGCCCGGCATCGAGGTGCTCCGGGGCACGGCCGTTCAGGGCCTCCTCACGGGTGAGCCGGAGCTCCCGGGCGTGCCGCAGGTCGTGGGCGTGGTCACCGACTCCGGCGAGGAGCTGCGCGCCGACCTCGTAGTCGACATGAGCGGCCGCCGCTCGGCTCTGCCGCGGTGGCTCACCGACCTCGGCGCCCGGCCACCCGACGAAGAGATCGCCGACTCGGGTTTCGTCTACTACGGCCGTCACTACCGTTCGAAGGACGGGTCCCTGCCGTTCGCGTTCGGTCCACCCCTGCAGCCGTACGACTCGGTCTCGCTGCTGATGTTGCCGGCCGACAACGGCACGTGGTCGGTGGCCCTGATCACCAGCGCCAAGGATCCCGTCCTGCGCGCCGCGCGCGACGTGGCCACGTGGGAGCGGATCATCAAGAGCTATCCCCTCGTCGCCCATTGGATCGCGGGCGAGCCCATGACCGAGATCGACACGGTCGCCAAGATCGAGGACCGCAAGCGCACGTTCTGGCGCGACGGCGTCCCGGTGGCCACCGGGCTCGTCGCCGTCGCCGACGCATGGGCCTGCACCAACCCGTCGGTGGGACGCGGCGCCTCGATCGGCCTGCTCCATGCCGTCGCTCTGCGCGATGTCCTTCGGGATGTCCCGGTCCAACCCGGTGCGGCGCTGGCCGAGGTGTGGGAGGAGCGCACGGCCGCCATTCCGGCGCCGCTCGTCGACGACACGCTCGCGTTCGACCGCCACCGCCTGGCCGAGATCGATGCCCAGATCGCCGGGGTGCCCTACGAGACCGACGACCCGGGTTGGCAGCTGGGCGAGGCGTTGCGCACCGCCGCCGCCAACGACCCGGACCTCCTTCGCGCCTACGCGTCGATCGGGTCACTGCTCGAACGGGGCGTCGACGTCATGTCCAAGCCGGGCATCGCGGAGCGGGCCATCGAGCTCGCCTCCGACGAGCCGGCACCCGGACCGACGCGCGACGAACTCGTCTCGCTCGTGTCCTAGTACTCGAACTGGGTGGTGACGCGGGCGGCGATCTGCGGTCCGATCAGCTCGGCCCGCAGCCGGTTGTGCTCCGGGTCTTCGTTGTAGACCTTCCAGCCGTCCCGGTCGTCGAAGTCGGCGACGATGGCGAAGTCGAACCGCTCCTGCGCGGGTGTGGGTGAGGCGTCGGCGCCGACGTCGGGCCCGCACGTGTACGACCGCGTCACGTCCAGTGCCGCGGCGCAGGCCGACAGACCCTTGGCGATCTGATCCACCGTCTCCGCCGAGGTGTCCGGGGTCCACCGGAACAGCACCACATGTCGGAACATGGGCCGACTGTAACGACTGGTTCCTACCAACCTCTCAGCGGCCATTCAGCCACTGTTGACCTGTGTCACGCACCATCGGCACCCATGTTGAGCGGTGTCGGTTCGCGTCTCGCCGGCGCCGCCTCCCTGGCGGGCGTCGTCCTCCTCGCCGCGGCGTGCGGCGGGGGCGGCTCGGGTACGGCCAAGGCGGCGGACAGCAGCACGACGGTGGCACCGTCGTCGTCGACGGCGGGGCAGCAGCAAACCATGAGCGACTACCTGCAGTGCCTCAAGGACCACGGGATCACGGTGCCGACCGACGCCAACGGCAACCCGACCTTCGGGCCACGCGGCGCCAGCGGCGCCAATGGCGGCGGCGGTTCGACGGGTGCGGCCCCGAGCGCACCGCCCGACTCGTCCGGTACGCCACCGTCGAGTTTCGATCGCAGCGGCTTCCAGCAGGCGCGTCAGGCCTGTGGGACGCCACCCGGCCGGGCCGGAGGAGCAGGCGGTGGGGGCGCGCCCGCCGATCCCCAGGCGGCGCAGCAGGCGGCGCTCCAGTTCGCGGCGTGCCTGCGGGCGCAGGGCCTCAACGTGCCCGATCCCGACTTCTCGACCACCACCACGACCCCGCCCACCAGCGCCGGCACCACCAACGGCACCGGCGGCGGTTTCCGGCGAGGCGGCGGGGCGATCGGCGCCATCATGCGCAACCTCGACCAGAACGACCCGACGGTGCAGGCGGCCCTCCAGAAGTGCCAGGCCAACTTCCCCGGGCGCAACGGCCAGGACGGCGCCTCGACGACGGCCCCCACGACCACCGGCTGAGCGCCCCGCTCAGCTGGAACCGACAGGCGCCGCGACCTCGTCGGTCTGGATCGACGCCTGGTCGAAGGCGTAGTAGAGCGCCATGGCGGCCGTCAGGGCGAGGGCCGCGGGGGGCGACACCCACGACAACCCGAACGCCACTGTGTAGGCGAGGAGCCCGATCGAGAACCGCACCCGGGCCGCTCGGAGGGCGCGCCGCGACGGCAGGGTCCCCGCGATGCGCTCGTCGTGGGTGATCCACGCGTACAGGGCCACGAACGAGATGGCCGTCAGCAGCAGCACGCCGCCATAGAGCGCCATTGCCGTCGTCGCGTCCGAGCCGCCGTCCTGGAGGTAGGCGGCGACGACCGCGGTCGGGAACGGGATGAGTGCGACCCACATCAGGAGCAACAGGTTGAGCAACAGCAGCGTGCCGTCGACAGCCCGCACGGTCTGGAACATGCGGTGGTGGTTCAGCCAGATCACGCCGATCTGCATGAAGCTGACGACGTAGGCGACGTACGACGGCCACTGGTCCCACAACCCCGATGCGAGCGACTGGCCGGCCTCGAGCGTCGGCGGACGGATCTCGATGACGAGGAGCGTGATGGCGATGGCGAGCACGCCGTCCGAGAACGCCTCGAGTCGGCCCTTGCTGACCACTCGTCGACGCTACCGTGCGGCCATGGCCCGCTGGTCTGCCGACGACATCCCCGACCTCACCGGCCGCACGGCCGTGGTGACCGGCGCCAACAGCGGGCTGGGGTGGCAGACGGCGCTGGAACTGGTACGGCACGGGGCGACAGTCATCATGGCGTGCCGGGACGGTGAGAAGGGAGCCGACTCGCTCGGCCGGCTCCGAGCCGACGTGCCGGATGCCGATGCCACCGTGCGCATCCTCGACCTGGCCGACCTGACGTCCGTGCAAACCTTCGCCGACGATCTCATGGCCGCGCAGCCGGAGATCGACGTCCTTGTCAACAACGCCGGCGTGATGGCCGTGCCC
>DASXAI010000123.1:0-9128 GCA_036406775.1 Acidimicrobiales bacterium | reverse complement strand
CAAGGGAACGCAGGCCAGGCTGCTGGCGGCCGCCTTCGACCTCGTCCACATCAGCGTCGGCGACATCTTCCGGTGGAACGTCGAGCAGCACACGAAGCTCGGCGCCTAGGTCCGGCGCATCATGGCCGCCGGCGAGCTGGTCGACGACGGGCTGGTCGAGTCGATCGTCCGCGACCGCTTGGGTGACCACGACTGGAACTACGGGTTCATCATCGACGGCTTTCCCCGCAATGCCCGCCAAGCCGAGTTCTTCCTCGAGAGCTACGACATCGACGGTGTGATCCTGCTCGAGATGCCCGACTCGGAAGTCAGTCGCCGCGTGCTGGCCCGCCGCCTGTGCTCGGTCTGCGGGCTCGACTACAACCTCCTCGGCCGGCCCGACCAGCCCGACACCTGCGACGCCTGCGGCGGCAAGCTGGTGATGCGGGAGGACGACAACCCGGAGGCCCTGGCGGCGCGACTGCGCGACTATCACGCCAAGACCAAGCCCATCGTCGAGCTGTTCGAGCGCAAGGAGTTCGTGGCCAAGGTCGACGCCACGCTGAGCATCCCCGAGGTCCAGGCCGACATCCGTCGCCGACTCGCCCTGCCGCCGGCGACGGGGTAGCGGCCTCACGGCAGGGGCGCGCCGAGCTCGACGGCGACGACGCCGACGGCGGCGGCGAGCAGCAGCGTCGTGACGACGCTGCGCCGGAGGGCGAACAGGCACAGCACCGCCCCACCCAACACCGCCAGCTGCCACGCCTGGCCCAACGCCAGGGCCAGCGGCACGGCCACGCCGAGGATGGCGCCGATGGCGGCCGGGCCGGCGCCGTCGAGGAACGCCCGCGCTCTCGGGCTCCGGCGCACGGCGTCGAAGTGCCGGGCGCCGACGAGCACGAAGGCGAACGACGGCGCGAACGCCACGGCGGCCGCGAGCACACCGCCGCCGACGCCCGCGGCGGCGTAGCCGACGGCGGCCACCGTGAGCACGACCGGTCCGGGCGTGACCTGGCCGAGGGCGACGGCGTCGAGGAACTGGCGGTCGGTCATCCACCGGTAGTGCTCGACGGCGTCGTGCTGCATGAGCGGGATGATCACGAAGCCGCCGCCGTAGGAGAGGGCCCCGACCTTGAACGCCACCCAGGCCAGCGCGAGCACGCCGCCGGTCGCGGCGCCGACGGCGGCGAGCACGAGGACAGGACCGGCGTGCAGTGCCGGGGGCTCACGGCCGTCGAGGCGGCGGAACACCAGCTCGGCGGCACCGCAGGCCAGCAGCACGACTACCAGCCACGGCCCCACCGTCGCCGCCGCCACGGCACCGGCGAGCCCGAAGACGAGCCACCGCCGGTGGGACCGGGCCCGGGCCCAGCTGGCTGGCGCCAGGCTCAGCCCGGCATGGACGGCGACGGCCGCCACCGCGGCGCCCGCGCCGGCCCCGGCGCCCAGGACCCACAGCGGCGGTGAGGCGGCGAGGAACACGGCGGCCAGGCTCAGGATCACGATCAAGCCGGGCCCGATGAACGCCGTCCCGCCGACGAGAAGGCCCGCGGGCCCGGCCACGTGCCACGCGCACAACAGCGCGAGCTGCGTGGACGCCGGACCCGGGAGGAGATTGCACGCCGCCACCGCGTCCTCGAACGTGGTGCGGTCGAGCCACTCGCGCCGATCGACGCACAGTTGACGCAGGAGTGCGATGTGGGTCGGCGGGCCGCCGAGGCCGATGCAGCCGATGCGACCCCACTGGACGAACACCTCGCCCAGCCCGACCCGCGTCTCGCTCACACCGTCGTTCGTATCAAACGACTTCCAGCCACCGGGAGATGACGCGCGACTCGATGAGCGCCTGGCGACGGCCCGGTACCCTGGTCGCCAATGAGCGACGGCGCCGAGGCCTTCGTGCCTCCCGACCTGGACCCGCAGACAGCCCAGGTCGTGGAGCAGGCTGCCGCCCTCAGGGTGCTGGTGCGGCCCCCGGAGCGACCCCGGGTGAGTCGGGCGGATCTCGAAGAACTTGGTCGCGCTTTCAAAGGGTCCGAGGATGCCCTGCGGGAGGCGCTCGAGGCGGGCCGCGACTAGCAACCGTGATCGTTTATACCGACACATCGGTGGTGATTCGTGCCCTGCTGCCCGATGAACCGGAGCGAGCGCCTGTTCGGACCTGTTCACCGGATCAGACCACGTGCTCATCACTGCCCCCTGGACTCAACTCGAAGCCTTCTCAGCACTTGTCCGCGCCAGTCGGGCGCATCGCGTCGACAGCGAGTTCGACCAGGCTGCGGCCGTCCACACGATTCTCGCCACGATGACGGTCATGAGCCCACCGCTGGGGACCGTCCTGATTCGTGCCCAGCGGGTTGTGATCCTTCATGGACTCAAGGCGCTCGATGCCATGCACCTCGGCGCAGCTCTTGAGCTCCGGAGTCTCTGGTCGACTGCGGATCAGTTCGCCTTCGCGACGGTCGACAATGAACTCGCGAGCGCCGCGCGCCAAGAAGGGCTGGACTGGCCGGCCTGACCGCCGACTGAGGGCTGAAGGTTCAGACTTCGGTGCCCGTTGGGGCAACGGTGACGTGAAGCGTTGTGGCCATGCCCTCGCCTCTCGACAATGGCCGCCGTGCACGCCGCCGAGCGCGCCGCGGCGCGGGCCGCCCCTCGCGAGCCGACGCACCACGCCGCGACCAGCCCCGCCGCGCCGTCGCCGTCGGACCACGTCCTCGCCCTTCAGCGCCGCGCCGGCAACCAGGCCGTGGCGACCGCCATCGTGCAGCGCGACACGAAGGCGCCGCCGCGGCCGGCACCGCGGCCGAACACGCGCAACGACAAACGCACCGTGAGAACGGTTGATCCGGACGAGTGGATCGAGTGGTTCGTCGGCGTCGTCAGGGAGCGCAACTGGGACCGCGGGGTCGGCTTCGTCCTCACCGTGGCGTCGAACACCGCCTACGCCTTCGACACCCAAGGGGCGGGCCGGCGCCACGTCGACGCCAGCGTCGCTGACGTCTTCCCCGGTCAGTCGATCTGGCGAGTCGACATCGCCCACGCCGACTGGGAGACGGCCGGCACTCCCGGCCACATCCTGACGAGTGACACGGGCTGGGAGCCGCCGCTTCCCGACAGCGACATCAAGGCTGTCTGCGAGGCCATGGGATTCGTGTACGGCGGCCCGCGCAAGGTGTGGCTGCTGCTCGACATCGAGCCCGACGTCGAGTTCGCCCCGCCGCGACCGGCCCAGCACGCGTCGGAGGACACGCCGGCCATGCGCCGCCGAGCCCAGCAGGCCGTCGACGACCTGATCGCGACATGGAAGAAGCGCCGAGCGCCTAAACGGTCGGCGCTCGCCGGCACGCCGACCTTCGCGGCGCGTTACAACGCCCGGACGGGCTGGCACATACGGATCGCCCTCGACCAAGTCGCGGTGGAGGTGCCGCTCAAGCCAGGCGACAGCGCCAAGGACGTGCAGGCGCGTGTCGACCAGGCCGTGGCTGGGATGCGCGCGAAGTACGAACCGGCGGGGGCGCCGTCCCCGGGACGGCCCGGAGGCAAGCACGATCCGAAGGCCGCCCCGCCCCCGGCCTGGTACGTCCCCTTCGAGGACCATCCCGCACTGAAGGACGGGCACGGCGCGGCCAACGCCCCGCCGCTCCCCGCGGCGGTCCTGTACAAGCCGGACGAGGCCGACAGCCACCCCTCGGTGATGGTGGGCGCCACCTACGACTTCCGGATGCAGATCGAGTGGCAGTTCGCCGGCCCGTTCGGCCACGCCGAGGCCATGAACGCCGGCTACTACTGGGAACTGCTGGCGGCGGCACCGGCCGACTGGTCGCGCCTGGCCGGCGAAGCGCCGGAGCCGGCGCCAGCAAGAGCGGCGTCAGCCCCGGCACCGCCGCCGGCCCGGACCGAGGACCGGCGCGCCGGCAGCGGGACGCGCGTGACGCGATTGGACGACGGCTCCTCCGACCAGCGTCAGGAACGCCGCAAGGTCGGCGAGGACATGGCCCACGACCTCGAGGACGACGACACGACGGGCTTCGCCGGCGAGGCCGTCGCCGGCGGCTACCGGATCGTGAAGACCCAGGTGATCAGCACGCTCGGCGACATCCTCGACCATCGCGATCCATCGAACCGGCGCGTCGAGTTCCCCGCCCCGGGCTACTACCTCGTCCGCTGCATCTCGGCCGCCACGACGTCGGGCCAGAACCCGGACAAGGACTTCATCCGGTCGCCGAGCGTGGCCGTCATCCCCGTGAAGGCCCAGCTCAACTACGGCGTGGCCAAGGCCCGGGCCAAGGACGAGCTGGCCCGAGCGGCGGGCCGAGGCGCCTTCGCCCGCTACACCGCCGAGCTGGACTCGACCCGGACGACGCTGGAAGCAGCCCGGAGCCTGCAGTCGCGTTTGGCCGCCGATCCGGCTCTTCGCGCCCGGCTCGCATCCGACCCGGTGACGGTGGCCTCCCGCCTCACGGTGCCCGAGCTCGCCGTCCTCGCCCTCGCCGAACAGCGCGGCGCCTCGATCGACCAGCTCGTCGTCGACTTGGCCGAGCAGCTCAAGGAAGCAACGGGAACGGACCACAAGGACAAGATCACGTCCTGGCACAAGGAACTGAAGGAGGTAGACGGCGTCACCGACCATCCGGTCGGCGCCACCTTCGTCGCCCAGGACACGGGCCAGGAGATCCCGCTGCGGCTGATGATCGGCCAGGCCCACGACTCCAGCGATGCCACACCGCACTGGCTCATCTTCGACATCACCAGCGAGCGCTCACGGGACCACTACGAGGGACGCAGCGGCGCTGGCGGCGGCCACGCCGCGGCCCTGCGGGAGGCGCTGCGCGCCTTCGCCGGTGAGAACCCGTACGGCTACGGCGAGGTCGGCTTGGCCTGGCCGGGTTCGTTCGGCAAGATCAACCTCAAGCCGGGCGACCTTCCGGTCCGCGTGCACTCCGCTCCCAACGCCGTCGTGCGCCGCAAGCATCGCCGCAGCGCCTACGTCGACATCGCCACCTTGCTGCTGCCCATGGCCAAGGCGGCCAAGCTTCGGAGCCTCGTCCGGGCGGCGGAGGCTTTCATCGCCCTTCTCGGAGCGAAGAACGCCGTCGACGCCCTGCGCGACCGGTCGCGGACTGGCCACCTCTACGAACCGGGCACGTTGCTCGAACTGGTCCAGGTCATCTCGGCCGTCCGGACCATCGGTGACGGCGTCCGCTTCGTGGTCGAGGGAAAGAAGCTCGTGGAAGCGGCCCGTCGCATCGGCGACAAGGTCGAACTGCTGACGAAGCTCGAAGGCGGCCTCCAGATCATCACGATCCCCTTCACGGTGCGCGATCAGCTCGCCGCCATCGACGCCATGACGGGCTCGGCCGAGCACAAGGCGGCCATGCTCGCGTTCGTTCTGGGCCGAGCCGTGCACCAGGGCGTGGTCAGCGTGCGCGCCATCCGTCCCGGCGAGCAGACGCTCTTCTACGACGACTCGAAGGAGCCGCACGCCGACAAACTGCACGCACAGCAGCCACCGGAGCAACAGCGGGACAAGGAGCCCGATCACGCCGGTGGCGGGGGTGGCGCACCGCCCGCCGGCAAGCCGCTGCACGGACCCGTGCCCGGTATGTCAGCCGACACGGCGAAGACCCTGCGCGAGTTCTGCACCAACTACGGCGTCGTGATCGATGTCCGGCCCACGACGGCGAGCGCGGCCGAGTGGCGCGGCGTCGGCGCCGTGCCGAAGCCCGAGGCGATCAAGGCCAAGACGATCAACGAGTTCGACCGGCTCCTCGGGGCCCCGCAGGGAGCGATCGGACTCGTCGGATACTTCGACCCGACGCCACCGACGCGGCCGGACGGCATGAGCGACGCCGACTTCGGTCGGCTGCAGGGTCGCTACCAGGAGCGGGCCGCCGAGTTCAAGAGGCTGGCCAAGGACATGGCCGCCCTCCAGCACGACGGGCGGGTGCGCATCCGTGACGGCGTGGTGGAGTTACTCGATCCCCGCAAGGGTGGCAGTCACTACGCGCCCGTGACCGGCGATCACGATCTGTTCGACATCCACTGGGCCGACAACCGGGCGATGTCCGACGCCCAGGCCGACGGCCTCGCCGCCATGTTGCGCACGATGAACATCGGGATCGAGCACCCGGCCCACATGCGGTGGCGGCCGACGGCGGCCAAAGACGTCGACATGTACAAGGACATCATCGCCCAGCACACGCCGGGGCCGGCGTTCAAGGGCAACCTCATCCGCTTCGCACCCGGGGAGTCGCCGCACGAGGTGGCGGCGGGGACGCCGGTCTCGCCCACCACCCCGCGGGGCCGTCCGAAGTGGGATGTGCACGTCACCGAGCCGCACGGACCGGGTGGCGGCCGGGGTGGTCACGGTGGTGGCGGCGGTGGGGCGGGCGGCCCGGGTTCGGCGATCCCGCCGCCGGTGCACGACGTCCTCCAGCAGTTCGCCGACGTCTACCACGTGGCCATCAACGTGCGGCGCGATGCGAAGGGCAGCTTGCTGGTCGATGTCGAGTGGGCGGCGATTCCGAATGCCACTGCGCCTCGACCGATGACCGACACCGAGCGGCACGCGTTCACGAAGATGCTCACGGACATGAACATCGGCGTGGCGCCCACGCACGACCCGACCACAGCGGGGGCGCCCGTCGTTCGAGTCCGTCCGACCCGAACACCGGCCCAGGCGCCGGACATCCGCGTCGACGAGGTGCCGAGTCGTGTCGGGCAGCCCAAGTACGAGGAGGTGGCGCCGCCGGCCACCGACATCCCCGGCCGGGCCGGCCTGGCCGACGTCGAGCAGCGGGCCCTGGACCGCTACGTGCAGCGGGTCCGCCGGCTGCAGCGGATGACGCCGCAGCTCGAGAGCCAGCTGCGCGCCGCCTCGCCCGACGAACTGCGCCGGCGTCTGCGCCAGGCGATCGCCGAACAGCCGCAGGTCGACGCCGAGCGGCGCCGGGCGGCGCAGATCCAGGACACCAACGCGCCGGATCCGCGTCAGGCCCGCTTCGATCACGAACGCGACGAGGGCGGCGGCGTGACGTCCCGGTGGAACGCCAAGAACCGGCCGAGCGACAAAGAGCTCGCGCAGGCCAAGGACATTGCGGCCTCCACGGGAGACCGCGTCGTGATCTACGGCGACAGCTTCGGGGGCGTCGACGGCACCATCGGCACCCCACCCCGGCTGCTCCAGATGAAGTCGGCCCCTGACGCCGCCACGCTGGTTCGCGTCCTGAACGAGGCCAAACAGAACGCGCAACGCTTCGGCGACCGCGACCTCGAGGTGCACATTGCCGCGCCCGACCTCACGCTGGCCGAGGCGACCGAGGCCCTCCGCAAGGCGCCCGTGCCCTTCGGCTCCTGGCTCGCTCGTGTCACAGTCCACGTGCGCGGCGGCCACTTCGACGTGCCGCCGTCGGGCCGGCCGTAGACGGCTCGACCGCCGTGACCACCGCCGTCGACGATCCGCTGGGCTACGTGCGCACGGTCGTCGGCCACGCCTCCTACCGCGCCAGCGTGCAGGGTCGTGCGGACCTGGTGGACCGGCTGGAGCGGCACCGCAGCGCCCTCGAACAGCTCGAAGGGGCCACCGTGGCCGTCGTCGGGTTGTGCGACGCCGGCAAGTCGACGCTCGTGAACGCCTGTGCCGGGCGAGCGGTCGTTCCTGTGGATCTGCTCCACCCGACGCCGGTGCCCATTGTCGTGACGGCCGGCGACGGGACGGCATGGCTCCACGCCGACGACGCCGACGGTCCACGTGACACGCGGATCGACGAGCTGCCGGCGGCATTGGCGACACCGCCGCCGGCGACCCACTTGGTGGAGATCGGCGCACCGGAGTGGCCGCGCCCGGCGTCGCTGGTCTTGGTCGACACGCCGAGCTACAGCCTGGGCACACCGGCGGCGCGGGAGTTGCTGATCGGTCTCGATCCTGACGTGCTCATCGTCGTGTCCGACGCCGGCCAGGAACTCGGCCAGGTCGAGCTGGCCACGATCGTGGCCGCCCGGCGCCGGCACACGCATGTGGTCGTCGTGCTCAGCAAGGTCGATCTCCATCCGCATTGGCGTCGCATCCTCGAGCGCGACCAGGTCCACCTGCGCGAAGCCGCCGTCACCGCACCCCTGGTCGCGATCTCGGCCCGTCTGTACGAGCTCGGGCGGGCGCGCCACGACGCGGAGCTCGTCGCCGAGAGCGGCCTCCCGGCGTTGCTCGACGTCGTGGACGGCGCCGCCACTGGCGTCCGGCAGACCTATCTCTGCACGCGCGCCCTCGACGCCGTACTGGACGCCAGCACCGACCTCACGGCGGAGCTCCAGGGCGAGCGGGCCCTGTTGACGGATCCCGAGGCGGCGGAGCGGGCCAACGAGCACCTCCTGAAGAGCCGAGCCGACATCGAACGCCTGAAGGGCGCGGGAGCGCGATGGCGCGAGCGGCTGCACGACGGGCTCGAGCGGCTGCAGTTGGAGACCGAGCACGAGCTCCGTACCCGGATGGCGCGTCTGCAGTCGGACGCCCTCGAGGAGATCGAGTCCATCGACCCGACCGAGATGTGGCCCGTCTTCTCGGCGCGCTTGGAACGGATGGTCGAGACGGAGGTGACGGCGACGTTCGCCGCGTTGGAGGAGAACAGCACGCAGCTCGCGGCGGAGGTCGCCGACCTGTTCGGGGACGAAGCGGGAATCGAGCCGGCCGACATGGCGCTGGGTGAGCACGCCCGCCTCCCCGACGACGTGCGCCTCCAGGGTCGACTCGAGGACGTCGACGCCGGCCGGGGCGGATCGGCCATCAACGCGCTGCGGGGATCGGCCGCGAGCCTGTCGATCACGGCCATCCTCACGAGATACGGCGTGCTCCTCGTCGGCGGCGCGCTGTTGCAGGCGGTCCTTCTCCCGGTCGGGGCGGCGATGACCTTGCTCCTGGGCCACCACGCCGTGAAGGCGTCGCGTGACTCCCGCACGATGATGCGCCGCCGAGCCGCCGGGATGGCGGTGCGCAAATACCTCGACGGGGTGGGACCGGAGGTCGCGGTGCGGATGCGAACCGAGTTCATGCGCATCCGCACCGAGCTACGGAACTACTTCGAACGCACCGCCGCCGGCATGGCGGCGCGGGTCGACGCGGAGCTGCGGGCCGCCGTCGACTCGCTGCGCGC
>DASXAI010000122.1:0-8855 GCA_036406775.1 Acidimicrobiales bacterium | reverse complement strand
CATGTCGGGCAGGCCGAGGTCGAGGAGCACGACCGCGGGTTCGTCGTAGCGCACGGCGTCGAGCGCCTGGTGGCCATCCGTTGCGATTCGCACGCGATAGCCGCGCCCTTCGAGGCCGACCTGGAGCACCCGCACCATGGCCGGCTCGTCCTCGACGAGCAACACGTCCTCAGCCATGGTCGACCGGCACCGTGAAGCAGAACGCGGCGCCGTGCGGCGCCACGTCCTCGAGCCAGATCGTGCCGCCGTGCGCCTCCACGACCGCCTTGCAGATGGCGAGTCCGATCCCGGTCGATCCACTCCCTCGACCCGTGCGGAACGGTTCGAAGATCTGGCCTGCCTCGCGGGGATCGACTCCCTTGCCTTCGTCGCGGACCGACACCTGGACGTACTCACCGTCGAGCTGGGCCGCCACCGTGATGGTGCCGCCCGAGGGTGAGTGGCGAACGGCGTTCTCGAGCAGGTTGCCGACGACTTGACCCAGCTGGTTGTAGTCCGCCTGCACCGTGGGGAGGTCGGCCGAAACGTCGGCTCGGACCACGACGCCGGCAAGGAGCCGGCTGAGGCTGGCGAGGCGGTCGCGCACCAATTCGTCGACGGCGACGGACTGGAGGGTCGGGCGCAACGCCCCGGCCTCGATGCGGCTGAGGTCGAGGAGGTTGGCCACGAGCCGGTCGAGCCGGCTGGCCTGATCGCTGATCACCTGCAGCAACTCGTGGCGCGTGCCGTCGTCGTGTACGAGGCCGGACTCCAGTTCGGACGCGGCGGCACTGACGGCGGCGAGCGGCGTGCGCAGGTCGTGGGACACCGATCGCAGCAACGCCGACCGTTGGCGGTCCACCTGCTCGAGGACGGCCACCCGGTTGGCCTCCTCTGCGAGTCGGCGCCGACTGACTTCGCCGGCGACGACGGCGCCGACGCTCATGGCCACGATCAGGAAGACGGGCACCGCCAGGACGTCGTCGTGGAAGTGGAAGGAGTTGAACGGCGGCACGAAGGCGAAGGCAAAGGCGGCGGTCGCGACGACTGCCGTCGTGACGGCCACCAGCGCGCCACCGACCACTGCCGCGGCCACGACGGGTACGACGAACAGCGTGGCGGGCGTCGCCGGTGTGAAGTCGTCCCGCAGAGGGCTGAGGACGACCGTGACGACCAGGGTCCCCGAGATCCCGATCAGCAGCCCCAGCAGCGGTCGGCGCTGCGACCGAATGCGGCCACGCCCGCCGACGACATCCGGCATGTACGACACGCTAGAGCTGCGACATTTCGAAGGCATGAGGCTGGTGTTACCAACAGATGTGTAGCCACTGTCGGCTGTCTTACGTCGCATTCACCGAGCCGGCGGCATGGAGTAGCCAGCGGCAGACCATCACGGCTGTCAGGACGAAGCGCGCCACATCCACAGAATGGACTAACGCACGATCTCGGCACGCCGCAACAAGCGGCGTCAGTCTTGCGCAAGAGATACGAAGTCGATCAGTAGTGACCTGATCACTATGGCGAAACTGGTCATTCGTAGTTCCGCGCATGACCCAAACGCTTGCGCTTCGGGCTCCTCGACGCCGGCTTCGCCCGCACCCGTGAAGTGATCAACGTCCTCCAGGAGTGCATCGTCGACACGTGCCTCTGCGGTGCTGTTCTGGGCGTTCGGCTTGGCCTTCATGTTCGGGATGGGCAATGGCTGGATCGGCCACCAGTTCTTCTTCCTGAACAACGCCCCGGCCACCTACGGGTCCACGGGCGTCGCCTTCATGGCGTTCTTCCTCTTCCAGTTCGCCTTCGCCGACACCTGCTCCACGATCACGTCGGGTGCGATGGTCGGCCGGACCGGCTTCAAGGGCGACCTCATCAACTCCATCGGCGTGTCGGGCTTCATCTACCCGATCGTCGGCCACTGGGTCTGGGGCCCGGACGGCTGGCTGGCGACGCAGAGCGTGCCGTTCCGTGACTTCGCCGGCTCCACCGTCGTGCACACCATCGGCGGCACCATCGCCCTTGTCGGTGCCATCGCCCTCGGGCCGCGCATCGGCCGCGTCTTCAAGCGCGACGGCGGCGGCATGCCACCCGCCCACAATCTCACCCTCGCCTCCCTCGGCGGCGTGATCCTGTGGTTCGGCTGGTACGGCTTCAACCCGGGTTCGACGCTGTCGGCCCTCGACGCCTCCGGCATCGGCCCGGTCACCACCAACACCACGCTCGCGGCGGCGGCGGGTGGTCTCGCCGCCATGTTCTTCCTCTACCCGCGGGTCAAGAAGTGGGACATGGGGGTCACGATCAACGGCTTCCTCGGCGGCCTCGTCGCCATCACGTGTCCGTGCTACTGGGTCAACCAACTGGGCGCAGTGATCATCGGCACCGTGGCGGGAGTCATCGTGGTGCTCGCCGTCGACCTCCTCGAGTGGGTACGCATCGACGATCCCCTCGGCGCCTGGCCCGTCCACGGTGCCTGCGGCATCTGGGGGACGTTGAGTCTCGGGTTGTTCGCCACGGGCCAGTACTTCCTGCCCACGCCGACGGGCGCGGACACATCGGCACCGGTCACGGGCTTGCTCTATGGCGGTGGCGGCAGCCAGTTGTGGGCACAGTTCGTGGGGAGCTTCTCGGTCACGGTGGCGGTGTTGATCCTCGCCATCGTGCTCATGTACGTCACCAAGCTCACCCGGACCCTCCGCGTGCCGGAGGCAGGCGAGCTCGAAGGCATCGACATCCACGCCTCGCTCGCGTCGTGGCGCTTGACCTTCGAGCCGACTCGAAGGTTTATCCTCCTCGAGTGAGCACCACCTACCGGATCGCCGAGGTCGCGCGCCGCAGCGGGTTCAGCCCCGCCACCCTTCGCTACTACGAGGGCATCGGGCTGGTTCCGCAGCCGGACCGCACGGAAGCCGGCTACCGGCTGTACGACGATCACGCCCTCCAGCGACTTGCGTTCATCGCCCGCGCCAAGCAGCTGGGCTGCACGCTGGAGGAGATCGCCGATCTCTCCACGGCCTGGGACGGCGGCCGCTGCGGTCCGGTGCAGGACCGGTTACGGACGCTGGTGGCGGCCAAGCGGTCCGACACCCACGACCGGATCGTGGAACTGATCGGCCTGGCGACGGAGTTGGAATGGGCCGCCACCGCCCTCGAACAGCATCGCCCCGAGGGACAGTGCGACGACCGGTGCGGCTGCACGAGCGATCCCGAGCGAACGACGTCGGTGGCGTTGATCGGCAAAGCCGATCGCGTCGACGAGCGGCCGGCGCTCTCCTGCACCCTCGAGCCCGGCCGGATGGTCGACCGTCTCGACCACTGGCACGCCGTGTTGGCCCACGTGGAGCAGCGTCGTCCGCTCGACGACGGCGTTCGTCTCGAGCTCACCTCGGGCGTGTCGCTCAGCGAGCTGGTCGGTCTGGTCGCCGCCGAGCACGACTGCTGTCGGTTCTTCGCCTTCGCCGTCACCGTCGATGAGCGAGGCATCGGCCTGGAAGTGCGGTCGAGCGCGGAGGCGCTCCCGATCGTGCACGCCTTGTTCGGGGCGGCGGCGTGAGCGGCTCGCACCGGCACCTGGCGCTCGTCGGAGCCGGCGCCGTCTGCGCCGCTTGTTGTGCGGGCCCCGTGCTCGGGTGGCTCGCGGCCATCGGCGTGGGCACCGCGGTGGGGGTGCTCGCGTTCGGCGTGGCCGGCCTCGCGGTGGCGTTCGTCGGAGGCCTCGTGTTGGTGCTCCGCCGCCGGCTCGCGCGTCGACGTACTCGATCAGAGGCCGCGGGGCAGCAGGTCGAACTGGCGGTACACGGCGGCGGCGTCCCAGAAGCTGCGCATGGCGACGATGCGGCGATCGACGACCGTTACGAAATCGACGCCCTCCATCGTGATGCGGCGACCGGTCGGCTCGGGTGCGATGTCCCCGTACGGTCCGACGTGGCGTCCTGAGGTCCGCCAGCACAGTGCGGCCCGGTCGGCGTCGACGACGAGGTCGATGATCTCGGTCGTCACCTCATCGAAGGCAGCGACATAGCGCTCGACGTCGGCCCGCAGCACCTCCACTGTGGCGCCCTCGGCGCCGGTCATCTCCACGATGGCGTCGGGCGCGACGTAGCGGTCGATCGCCGCCACGTCACCGGCTCCCCACAGCTCCTGGTGGAACGAGCGGACCACGTCTTCGGTCGGGTTGGCAGCCATGCCCGATCGGTACCACCCCGGTCGAGGTCTTCATTCCGGTTCGACGATCACGTCCAGCGCGTGGCACGTCTGGCGGTGCCACTCGCGCACGAACAGCTGGCCTCGCTTGGGATGGAGCTCGGCAACGATCCCTGCGCCCCGCATGCCCTGCACCAGCAAGTCGACCGTCTCCTCGAACCGCGGATGACTCGCAAGGTCGGGCCCGAACATGTCGCGGCAGAGCGTCAGGATGTCAGCTCCCAGTTGGCGATCGTGCTCGATCACGAGCGGACGGAGATCGGCATCACGACGCGCCGCGATCCACAGCTCCAGCTCCGCTCGGAACAGCGAGCTGTCGAACGTGGCCCAGAGCAGCTCGATGGCCACCATGATCCGCCGCGAGGGATCAGCCGCCGCGACGCCCGCCGCTCGTGCGCTCATGTCGGCCCGCAGCCGGCGCGCCATGGTGTCGAACAGTGCCTTCACCGCGTCGACGACGAGGGCGGCACGCGACGGCCAGTAGTGCTGCAGCGCCCCGCGCGAGACGCCGGCCCGCTGCTGGACGTCCACGACGGTCGTCGCCTGGTACCCGCGCTCGACGAGGCAGTCGACGGCCGCCTCCAGCAGCTTGCGCTGCGTCGATGCCCGCCGCTCGGCCTGGGTCCGCGGTCCGGGAGCGGCCGGAGCGGGAGGCGTCGCGTTCACTGCCCCACAGCGTCGCGCCCGCCGCCACGTGTTACAAGCATCACTGCTGGCGACATTGACAAGCAGCAGTGCTGGTTTTAACGTGATCGTCATGGATGTGACGACACACAGCAGCACTCCCCGGGTCGTCGACGATCGGCAACTCCTGCGGACCCGCCTCGGCCCTGTCGGGTACCGAGACGTCGGCTCGGGCCGTCCCATCGTTTTCGTCGCCGGCGCCGTCGCCAACGGCGACCTGTGGAACGCGGTGGTCCCCTCGCTGGCGCCCCGGTTCCGATGCGTGATGGTCGATCTTCCCCTGGGCGCCCACCACGTGCCCCTCGATGCCGGAGCCGACCGGTCGGCCCGATCGCTGGCCCGCCTCATTCTCGACGTCCTCGTCGAACTCGCCTTGGACGACGGCGTGCTCGTCGCCAACGACACCGCCGGCGGACTCACTCTCCTCGCGCTCGGTGAGCAGCACGAAGGGTTGCGCCGTATCGGCGCCCTCGTCCTGACGAACTGCGACAGCTTCGAGCACTTTCCGCCGAAGTCGCTTCGTCCCTTCGCCTTCCTGTGCCGACACGCACCCCGGTTCGCCGGCTTCGCGTTCCGCCGTTCGTTGCGATCCGATCGGGGACGACGCCGCCTCGCCCGTTCGGTCGCCGCGACGGCCCTCGACGAGCGGCTCGAGCACTCGCTCTTCGACCCGTCAGCGAACGCGGCGATCAGCGCCGACTTCGTCGCCGCCTTTGCCGGCTTCCGACCGTCGATCCTGCTCGAGGCCACGCCCGCCCTCGAACAACTCGCCCAGCCGGTGCTCCTGGCGTGGGGTGACGCCGACACGTTCTTTCCAGTGGCACACGCGCAACGGCTGGCGGCGACGTTCCCGAAGGCGACCATGACCACCATCGCCGGCGCCAAGACCTGGGTGCCGCTCGACAAGCCAGACGAGCTGGCCGCCGCCATCGCCGCCTTCGCGGCATGACGGCGCGCCGCCGACTCGAGTTCGGGATCTATCCCCTCAGCCCGGCGGGGACACCCGAGGGACTGGCCGTCGGCCCGCCCGATGACTTCGACCGCATTCGAGCCACGCTGCACGATCTCGGCCGATCCCTCGTGAGCCGTACGTATCTCGTGGACACGAGCGCCGGCGGCGAAGCGGCCGTGCTGGCCCTCGCCGACCGGTACCGCGACGCGGGACTGCTCGGTCACGCCGTGCTCGGGTGCATGCGGGACACCGGCTTCGAGCTCGACCGTTGGGTCGAGCTCGTCCGAACCGTGGTCCGGACCTACGGCGACACCCTCAGCTCATTGCAGATCACGAACGAGCCGAACCTGTCCTTCATGGACGGCGCGAAGCCCTACACCCTCGACGCCCTCGTGCACGGCGTCGTCGCTGCCAAGGACACCGTGCGCGAGCTGGGCCTTTCGGTCGCCGTCGGGTTCGGCTCGGTTCCGCAGAGCGATATCGCGGTTCCCCGCTTCTGGACCGACCTCGCCGCCATCGGAGGCAGCGAGTTCGTCGAAGCCGTCGACTTCGTCGGGCACAACTTCTACGTCGACGTGTTCGAGGAGTCCGTCGACCTCGCCGACATTCCCGCTCGGGTCGAGCAGGTGTTGCGCGGCCTACGGTTCCGTGACCTCACCGCCGCCGGCATCCCGGCGGCCGTGCCCATTCGGGTGACCGAGAACGGCTGGCCGACGGGCACCAATCCGTTCACCAACGCGCCTCGCACCGGCGAGCGTCAAGCCGACGTGCTGGACGCGGTCATCCGCACCATCCATCGGCTCGCTGACGAGACAAACGTCACGCACTACATGCTCTTCGGGTTGCGTGACGCCGATTCCTCGAAGCCCGACCTGTTCCATCAGTTCGGCATCGTGCGCGACGACTACTCGCCCAAGCCGGCGTACTGGACGTACAAGGCACTGATCGACGAGTTGGGCGAAGGTCCGATGCGCCGCTAGCGCGTGGTTAGCGGCTCCTTGGGACGGTGTCGACCCGTCCCAAGGAGCATCCATGTCCACGCACCCCCTCAAGCAAGTCCTCGTCATCGGCGCCGTCCTCGCGGCCACCGGCGTTCTCGTTCCAGCCGCCAGCAACGCCGCGCCCCAGCGCATCGTCCGCCAACCGCCCTTGCAGTTCTGGGAGTTCCGCGAGTTCACCGCTGACGGCAGCGACACCCATGTCGCCGGCAACGGCACCCTCGACAACCCCGCTCTCGGCGACGGCTCGCCGCTGGAGACGGTCATCGACTGGGGACGAGCCCAGTTCGATCTCGACCCGGACCCACCCGACTTCCGCGCCAACGGTCGTGTCTTCGCCAGCTCGAACGGCGCCACCTTCGGCGTGCAAGCGCAGAGTCCCACCGGCGACGTGTCGAACCCGTTGAGCCGGATCGGCGACACAACGCGGCTCGTGCAGTATCAAGCGTTCGTCAAGGACACCGACGACGCCACCCTGACGTTCGTCGTGTCGTCCACACGCATCGACATGCTCGATGTGAACGGCACCTCCGAACCGCCTCCGCCGCAGTGCCCGGCCCAGACACCGAGCGTCACGACGTGCCAGGGCACCATGGAAGGGCAGGCGATCTACTCCGTGCGCGCCTACGACGCCGACGGCACCTTCTACAACACCTCCGGAGGCGCCAAGGTGAGCGGGTGGGAGGGCAACTTCCTGCCCCAGGTCTGGAAGGACAGCTTCGCCAAGGCACCGTTCTGGAGTCCACGGAACTTCACGTTCGAACCGCACGTGAACGGACCGACCGACGTGTCCCGGGCGAGCCTGACGCTGAACGGGTCGGTACGTCTGCGGGTCGACCTGTCGTCGGTGCCGGTGGGCGGGCTGTTCGCTGTCCGCGCCGACGCCATCGCGTCCGCCTACGACCGGCGCGGCCGGGGCGAGGGCTCGGGCGTCATCGTCTTCCTGCAGGATCCCGTGGAGGCGACCGGCACCAACATCCGGGTGCGCGGGGCGCACGCCGTGCCCGACTCCCTCATCATCCCGCCCCCGGACGATCCGACGCCGCCCGTGGAGTGCCCATCCGGCACCGATCCGAGAGCGGGCACGCTGCAATTCAGCGCATCGACCTACGGCACCGGTGAATGGGCCGGCGCCGCGCCGAGCGTCGTCGTGACCCGCCAAGGCGGCAGCCGCGGTGCGATCGGCGCCACCCTGACATCCACGGACGGGACGGCTGTCGCCGGCGCGGACTACACGCCCGTCAGCACCACCGTTACGTTCGCCGACGGCGAGCGGACACCGCAGGCGATCACCGTGCCGATCACACCCGACGTCGTGCCCGAGGACGACAAGACCGTGCATCTCACGCTGTCCGATCCCGTGTGCACGACGGTGGGAGCCCAGTCCGAGGCCGACCTCACCATCGTCGACGACGACCGGATCGTCGAGCCGCCGCCGACGTTCGCCGTGGGCGGCACCGTGCACGGCCTCGAGGGCCACGGACTCGAGCTGGCCAACCTCGGTGAGCACCTGACCGTGGACGGCGACGGCGCCTTCCAGTTCCCCGCACGCCGACCCGACGGCTCGGGCTACGAGATCGTGGTGGCGACGCAGCCCACTGACCCCGACCAGGTCTGCACGGTCGCCAACGGAACCGGCACCATCCAGAGTGCCGACGTCACCAATGTCGATGTGGAGTGCGCGGCGCCGCCGCCCGTGGCCGGCCTCGACCCGACCTTCGGCGGTGACGGCCGTGTGACCACGCCGGGCCTCGGTTCCGGCCGAGCCGTCGTCGTGCAACCCGACGGGAAGGTAGTGGTGGCGGGCGCCCGCTTCCTCGCCCGCTACCTCGACGACGGCACGCTGGATCCCGACTTCGGCGCCGGCGGCACCGTGACCACCGGGGTCGACGCCGCCTTCTTCGGCGACGCCATCGACGTCGCGCTGCAGCCCGACGGCATGATCGTCGTCGCCGGCGTCACGAGCGGCGGCGGCAACGAGGACTTCGCCGTCGAGCGCTACGACAGCATCGGTCATCTCGACCCAAACTTCAACGGTTCCGGCC
>DASXAI010000121.1:0-5463 GCA_036406775.1 Acidimicrobiales bacterium | reverse complement strand
GCGGCGATGCGATCGGCCCACCCGGGCAGCTCGGCCCGCACGGGGAACGGCACGGGCTCGACGGACCGCGCCGCGGCCTTCTTCCCGGGGATGTCGAAGCCGAAGTAGTAGTCGGGGAAGTTCTGCACCGTCTGCATGCGCAGCGGCGTCTTGGCCTCGAGATAGGCGAGCATCTCGGGCGCGGTGTCGACGAAGACATCGATGAGCCTCGGGTCGGGCGCTCGGCCGTCGGCGAGATGACGGATGTAGGCGCGGGCCTCCTCGGGGGAGTCGGCCACGCCGGCGTCGGCCATGTGGTGGTTGTTCGGGATCCACATGACGCCGCCGGACACGCCAGTGGTGCCGCCCACCACCGCGTCCTTCTCGACGACGACGACCTCGGCGCCGCCGTCAGCGGCGAGGGTGGCGGCGGCCATGGCGCCGGCACCGGTGCCGACCACGACGACGTCGGTGATCCGGTCCCACGTGGGCGTGTCGGTGATCATGGTTCCCCCCGAATCAGGTGATGGCTCCCATGTCCTTGTAGCGGACGACGTCGTCCCAGTCGTAGCCCAGCTCGAGCAGCACCGCCTCGGTGTCGGCGCCCACCTCGGGGGCGTGGCCCAGCGCCGGCGGGGTGCCGTCGAACTGGACGGGCGGCGGCACCAGGCGCAGCGTGGCCCCGCTCGGGTGCTCGACGCTCGTCACATAGTCGTTGGCGACCACCTGCGGGTCTTCGAGCACCTCCATCTGGGTCTGCACGACTTCCCACGGGGCGCGCATGCCGTCGAACCGCTGGCGCCACTCGGCGAGCGTGGCGCTGGCGAACGTCTTGACGATCTCGGCTCCGCACTCTTCGTTGTTGCGGGCCCGGGCGGCGGCGTCGACGAAGCGCTCGTCGGTCAAGAGGTCCTCGCGGCCCATGCGCCGGCACAGTTCGGGCCACCACCGGTCCGACTCGAGCATCGTCAGCGTGAGCCAGCGGCCGTCGGCGGTGCGGAACGTGCCCGAGATCGGGTTGGTGTTGGGCCGTTCGACGACGGTGAAGTCCTTGCCGAGGCCGGCCGAGTAGATGATGTCGCTTGAGTTCGACCACACCGCCGAGCCGAGCAGCGACACGTCGACGACCGCGGTCTGACCCGTCCGCTCGCGTCGCAGCAGCGCGGCGGCCACGCCGAAGGCGATGCTCATGGCCGCGGTCTTGTCGCCGAAACCCGGACGGGGATAGGAGGGGTGTTCGGCGTGCGGGCCTGACACGGCGTCGAGGAAGCCGGACCGGCCCCAGAAGACGCTGAAGTCGTAGCCCGGCTTGCCCGACTCGGGGCCACGCACGCCGACGGCGTCGGCGCGGACATAGACGATGTCCGGATTGTGGGCCCGGACGTGCTCGACGTCGATCTGGTGCTTGCGCCGCGCGTCGGGGAGGAAGCTCGTCACGAAGACGTCGCACGTCGAGGCCAGCTTGTACAGGATCTCCCGACCCGCCGCGGACGAGACGTCGAGGCCGACGCTGCGCTTACCCCGGTTCACCTGTTCGGTGAACAACGTGACAGCGCCCGCCTTCGGGCTCACGCCACCCGTCACGAGGCCGCGACCGGGATCGCCCGTGCGCGGGTGCTCGACCTTGATGACGTCGGCGCCGAAGTCGGCGAGCACGGTGGCGGCGGCCGGCACCATCACCCACGTCCCCAACTCGAGCACCCGGATTCCTTCGAACATGCGAGTCTCACCCCGGTCTCTGATGTCAGACAACATTGCCACGTCTGCTTGACTGCGCTCCATGCCGATCTACGCGCTGGGCGACGAGCGGCCGCGCATCCATCCGTCGGCGTTCGTGCATCCGGACGCGGTGGTGATCGGCGAGGTCCACCTCGGCGCCGAGGCGTCGGTGTGGCCGTGCGCCGTGATCCGGGCCGACAACGGTCCGATCGTGATCGGCGCCCGCACCTCGATCCAGGACGGCGCCGTCGTGCACACGCAGCCGCACAACCACACGCGGGTCGGCGACGACTGCACGGTCGGGCATCTGGCTCATCTCGAGGGCTGCGTGCTCGAGGACGTCGTGCTCATCGGCACGGGCGCCATCGTGCTGGAGCAGGTGGTGTGCCGGACGGTCTCGTTCGTCGCGGCCGGCGCAGTGGTGACGCCGCGCACCGAGGTGCCGTCCGGCGCCATGGCCGTGGGCGTGCCGGCCCGGCTCCGGCTCGACACGGTGAAGCCGGAGATGATCACCGGCTACGCCGGCGCCTACCGTCGTCATCTGGTGCAGCACCGTGACGGCATGCGACCGGTGGACGTGGAGGACTGCATCACCGAGGACGTGGGGAGGACGACATGACGGACGCCTCGTTGGCCGATCGCATCGACCGGCTCGAGAGCCTGCACGAGATCACGCAACTCGGCGCGCGCTATGCCAGCGCCGCCGACGCCCGCGACCTCGACGGCATCCTGCAGATGTTCATCGAGGACGTCGACTGCGGCCGCTGGGGTACCGGCCGGGAGGCGCTCAAGGCCACCTACCAGGTCATCCATCGCAATTTCTACCGGACCATCCACCAGGTCACGGGGCACGTCATCGACATGGTCGACGCTGACCACGCCACCGGCCGCGTCGTGATGCGGGCCGAGCACGAGATGGGCGACCGGTGGGTGGTGGTGTGCATGACGCTGTTCGACACCTACGAGCGGCGTGACGGCCGGTGGTACTTCGTGCGGCGCAAGCCGGAGACGTGGTACTCCGCCGACGTGCTCGAGCGCCCGGCCGGCCCCGACTGGGGCGGTGCGCCCGACCGCCGCCCGCGCCTCCCCCACCTCTTCCCGACGTGGGAGGCGTTCTGGGCCGGCGACGAGCACGTACCGGAACTCACGAAATACCCGTGAACCACCGGCTTTCACGCTCCCCGGAGAACCTCACAGGTCGTCAGAGGAGCGTGAAACGGAGGAGGGGGAAGGGGCGGCGGTCAGGCCCGGATCGACGTCGGAGGGTCAGAGGGCGTGAACCGGTAGAGCTTCTCGGCGTTGCCGCGCAGGATCTTGTACTGGACCTCGTCGGGGAGGCCGGCCAGGCGCTCGTGGGCCAGCTTGATCGAGTAGGGCCACGTCGTGTCGGAGTGCGGGTAGTCGCACTCGATCATCACGTTGTCCTCACCGATGACGTCGAGCATGCGGAGGCCGGTCATGTCATCGATGAAGCAGCCGTAGAAGTGCTCGCGGTAGTCGCGGTACACGTCGATCTTGTGCACGTCGACGTCGATGTTCCTGGCGTGGGCGCCCTCGGCCGAGCCGGCGTACTGCTGGCCCTTGGCCACCCAGTGCTTCTGCGTCTCGAGCACCTGGTTGGCCCGCTCGAGGAACCACGGGATCCAGCCGATGCTGCCCTCCGACAGCGCCACCTTGATGTTCCGGTAGCGCTGGAAGATGCCGCCGAAGATCCACGCCAGCATGCAGCCCGCGGGTCGGATGGCGCCGAGCGACATGTTGGCCATGAACGGCGAGTCGGACGCGACCTTGTACATGGTCGACGAGGAGCCGATGTGGATCGAGAAGACCTGCTCGTTGGCGTTGGCCGCCTCGAACACCGGGTCCCAGTAGTGGGTGGGGGAGTTGACCGTGGGTAGGCCGAGGGGCTCGAAGTTCTCGGAGAAGCAGAACGAGTGCGACCCCTTCGCCGCCGTCCGCTCGATCTCCTCGACGGCGAGCTGCGGATCCCATAGGGGGATGATCGTGAGCGGGATGTAGCGACCAGGGGCGGTGGCGCACCACTCGTCGATCATCCAGTCGTTGTAGGCCTTGACGCAGAGGAGCGCGAGGTCCTTGTCCGCGGCCTCCCAGAACAGCTGGCCGCAGAAGCGCGGGATGGACGGGAAGTTCAGCGAGGCCAGGATGCCGGCCTCGTCCATGTCGGCCAGGCGCGCCACCGGGTCGTAGCAGCCTGGGCGCATCTCGCTGTAGGGGTAGCCCTCGGTGGTGATGTCCTCCTTCTTGCGCCCGGCTACGGCCCCGAGGCCGCCCGTCACCATCTTCTTGTCCTCGTAGACCCAGTACTCCTGGCCGTCGGACTCCTTGACGATGCGGGGCGCCACGTCCTTGTACTTGGAGGGCAGCCGGTCCAACCACACGTTGGGCGGTTCGATCACGTGGTCGTCGACCGACACGATCCAGTCCAGGTCCAACTTCTTCTGCGCAGACGCCATGGTGACAACCCCCGATCGGTCCTGATGTCTGATGTTAGTCACTAGAGCCGCCGTTGTCAGCCGGTGGCCCTACCGAACGGTTGGTTGGCGGGATTGCCTGGCCCGCAACATGACAATATTGTCTCGTCTCGGGGTCGACCCGAGGTGCCGACCCGAATCGAGGGGGCTATGGACGACTATCCGATCAAGGTCGGCGCCATGTTGTTCACGATGGTCGACCCGAACCCCGGCTTCGAGGTCGCCTACAACCGCTGGTACGAGCGGGACCACTTCTACGCCGGCTGCATGATCGGCCCGGGGATGCTCGCCGGGCGCCGGTGGGTGGCCCCGAAGCCGCTGAAGGACCTGCGCTTCCCGGCCGAGAGCCCGTTCGCCGAGCCGGTGCAGGCCGGGTCGTACCTGGCGACCTACTGGATGAACAAGGGCCAGGAGGAGGAGTGGGGCACCTGGGCGGGCGAACAGGTGTGGTGGCTGTACAGCAACGGCCGCGGCTTCAACGAGCGCACCCACGCCCAGACCGGCCTCTACAACTTCGCGTCGGCTGTCTACGCGCCCGGCAACACCGTGCCGATCGAACTGGCGCTCCATCACCGCTACAACGGGCTCGGCGTCGTCGTGGTCGAGCCCACCGAGGGCACCAGCCGGGACGCGTTGATCGAGTGGCTCGAAGCCAAGGCGGCACCGGGGCTGTTCCAGGCCGGGGCGGCGGCCATCGTGTCGAGCTGGGTGCTGCGGCCGCCTCCCGCCGGATCGGAGGGCGCGTCGTCGCCCATGCCGCTCGGTGCGTCCGGAGGTAGCCCCGACCGGGTGGTGCAGCTCACGTTCGTCGACACCGAGCCGGCGAGCCAGTGGGAGGCCTACCGCGAGTACGCGGCCACGATCGATGGTGGCGGCGTCGGGACGGTCAGCTTCGCGGCGCCCTTCATCCCCACCATCGTCGGCACCGACACGTACACGGACCAGCTCTGGTGAGCGCCACCACTTCCGACGCGCCGTTCCTGCTCTGGATCGGCGGCGAGGGCGTCAAGGGCAGCGACGGCACCTACGAGATCGTCAATCCGGCCACTGAAGAGGTCGTGGCGCTGGCGCCCGAAGCGAGCGCGGCCGACGCCGAAGACGCGGCCGCGGCGGCGGCCGCGGCCTTCCCGGCGTGGTCGCAGACCACGCCCGAGCAGCGCGCCGCCCTCCTCGACAAGGCCGCCGACCTCTTCACGCAGCGCTTCGCCGAGCTCGTGCCGCTGGCCCAGGCCGAGACCGGCGCCACCACCACGATGACGCAGATGGCCAACGT
>DASXAI010000120.1:0-2100 GCA_036406775.1 Acidimicrobiales bacterium | reverse complement strand
GTCGCCCTGCGCGCCGACCGGCGCCTCGTGGGCCGGCTCACGGCGCTCCGGGACCGCGAGAGCGGCGAGGCGGCGCCGGCTCGGCTCGTGGCGTCGGAGCCGGGCGTCCTCGACCGCCTGCAGCTCGTGCCCCTCACTCGTCTCGAGCCGGGCCCGGGCGAGGTCGAGATCCGCATCCACGTCACCGGCCTGAACTTTCGAGACGTGCTCGTCGCCCTCGACCTCTACCCGGAGCCGGAGGCCGAGCTCGGCGATGAATGCAGCGGCGAGGTGGTCCGGGTCGGACCCGGTGTAGAGCACTTGCGCCCCGGCGACCGGGTGATGGCGATGGCGCGCGGGTCGTTCGCCGACTACGTCACCACTCCCGCCGATCTCGTCAGCGCCATCCCCGACGAGCTCAACTTCGACGACGCCGCCACGATCCCGATTCCGTTCCTCACCGCGCACCTCGCGCTCAACCAGGTCGGGAGGCTGGCGGCAGGCGAGCGGGTGCTGATCCACGCCGCCGCCGGGGGCGTCGGAATGGCCGCCGTGCAGCTGGCCCAGCGCGCCGGCGCCGAGATCGTCGCCACGGCCGGGAGCCCCGAGAAGCGGGACGCGCTCCGGGCGATAGGCGTCCGTCACGTGTTCGATTCGCGCTCGCTGGCCTTCGCCGACGACGTGCGGCGTGCCACCGGCGGGACGGGCGTCGACGTCGTGCTCAACTCGCTGAGCGGCGAGTTCATCCCGCGCAGCCTCGACGTGCTGGCGCCCGGCGGCCGCTTCCTCGAGATCGGCCGGCGCGACATCTGGGAGGCGGAACAGGTGGCGGCGGTGCGGCCCGACGTCGCCTACCACGTCATCTTCCTCGGCGACCTGTCCCGCGGTGATCCCCCGGCGATCCACGCCATGCTCGACGAGCTCCTCCCCGCCTTCACCACGGGCGAGCTGCATCCGCTGCCATCGCGTGCCTTTCCGATCGACCGCGCCGTCGATGCCTTCCGCTTCATGGCCCAAGCCCGGCACATCGGCAAGCTCGTGGTCCGCCACCACGTCGACGGGCACGACGACGTCGTCCGACCCGATGGCACGTACCTGATCACGGGCGGCACCGGCGGGATCGGTCTGCACCTCGCCCGCCAGCTCGTGGATCGAGGGGCGCGACACCTGGCCCTGGTCGCCCGCCACGGCGTCGACGGCGACACCGCGCTCGCCCTCGAGACGCTGGGCGCCACCGGCGCCACCATTGCGACGTTCCAGGCCGACGTCACCGATCGGGACTCGCTCGCGGACGTGCTCGCCGCCGTACACGACGACATGGCTCCGCTGCGCGGCGTCATCCACGCCGCCGGCGTGAACGACGACGGCGTGCTCGACTCGCTCACCGACGAACAACTCGACCATGTGCTCGGGCCCAAGGTGACGGGCGCCTGGCACCTGTACGACCTCACTCGCGACCTGCCCCTCGACCTCTTCATCCTCGTGTCGTCGGCGGCGTCGGTGTTGGGTGGGCCGGCGCAGGCCAACTACGCCGCCGCCAATGCCTTCCTCGACACCCTCGCGGCGCGCCGCCGAGCCGAGACCGGCATCGGTCTCACCATCGGGTGGGGTCCGTGGCACGGCGTCGGCATGACGGCGCGGCTCGCCGGCGAGGACACGGCGCGCATGGCACGCCGCGGCGTTCGGCCGCTGGCGCCGGCGCGGGCGGTCGAGGCGCTCGAAGCGGCGCTGGTGTCACCGGCGGCCCATGTCCTGGCCGTCGACCTGGATCCCGACGCCCTCGACGCCCGTCCGCTCCTGGCCGGGCTACGGCGCACCGCACCACCGGCTCCCGCCGCCGACCTCGTGCAGCAGTGGACCGAGACGGTTCCCGGCCGGCGCCGGGCCGTGATCGCGGCGTTCGTGACGGAGACGGCGACCAAGGTCCTGGGTCTGGCGACCAGTACAGACATCGGACCCCGCCAGCCGTTCCAGGAGCTCGGCCTCGACTCGTTGATGGCGGTCGAGCTCCGCAACGCCGTGGGCGCCGCCCTCGGCCAGCCGCAGCCGGCCACGCTGCTCTTCGACCACCCCACGCCCGACGCGCTGGTCGACCATCTCCTCCGACTCGTCGGCTCGCCG
>DASXAI010000119.1:0-2019 GCA_036406775.1 Acidimicrobiales bacterium | reverse complement strand
CCCTGGGCGTGCCGGCGGCCGTCGCCGTGCGCGACTCGGTGTGCGCCCACTTGGCGGCGGCGGTCGTCCACCTCGTCCTGACCGTCGACGTGGCTCGGGTCGTGTTCGGCGGCGGGGTGGCCGAGGCGGGCGAGGCGCTGGCGACAGGTGTTCGGCGAGCGTTGGAGGAGCAGGCCGCGAGGTCGCCGTGGTTGCGCTCGCTCGAGCTCGACCGCCTAGTGACCGTCCTGCCGCCGGGTACGCCGGTGGGCGCCATCGGGGCCGGCCTGGCGGCGCGCGACCGCCGGGCATGAGCTCGTCGCTGGCGATCGTCGGGGGCGCGCCCGGCGACGTCGTCATCGTCGACGGGATGATCGAGGCCGGTCCGCCGCCCCCAGGGTGCGCGGTGCTGGACGCGTCGGGCGGCTTCGTCGCTGCGGGGTTCATCGACATGCAGGTGAACGGGGCGCACGGCGTCGACCTCGCCAGCCGGCCCGAAGCCATCGATGAGCTGGCGGCGGTGTTGCCGCAGTACGGCGTGACGGCGTTCTGCCCGACGATCGTGTCGTCACCGCCGTGGGTTGTGGCTCGGGCGTTGGGCTCCGGGCGTGGTGGAGTAGGCGCCGTCCCGCTCGGGCTGCACCTCGAGGGGCCGATGCTGAACGCGCGGCGCAGGGGTGCTCACGACGCCCGCTGGCTGCGGACGCCGGGACCGGACGTCATCGAGGGGTGGAGCCGTGCGTCGGGGGTCGCCATGGTGACGCTGGCACCCGAGCTGCCGGGCGCGCTCGACGTCGTACGCGCCTTGCGGGCGCGTGGCGTCGTCGTCGCCGCCGGACACACCGAGGCCACCGAGGACGAGTTCGTGGCCGGTGTGGAGGCCGGGATCACCGCGGTGACGCATCTGTTCAACGCCATGCGGCCGTTCGGCCATCGGGACCCGGGACCGGCGGGGGCGACGCTGGCACGGCCCGACGTCGTGGCGGGACTGATCGTCGACGGCGTCCACGTGGCGCCGACAGCGGTGGCGGCAGCATGGAAGGCGCTGGCGCCAGACCGGCTGATGCTCGTGACCGACGCCGTCGCTGCGTTGGGATTGCCCACCGGGCCGGTGCAGCTCGGTTCAATGGCGGCCGTCGCCGGACCGGCGGGCGTGCGGCTGCCCGACGGCACGCTCGCCGGCAGCACGTTGAGCATGGACCGGGCCGTGCGCAACTTCATGGCGTTCACCGGATGCTCGCTCGCCGCCGCCGTGAGGTGCGCGTCCGCGACACCAGCGGCGCTACTGGGCGATTCCTCACGCGGTCGCCTCGAGCCGGGACGGCGGGGCGACGTCGTGGTGCTGTCGCCGGACGGCTTCGTGGTGGCGACGGTCGTGGCCGGGGAGGTCGTGTGGAAGTCGTGATCCTGCCGTCGCCCGCCGACGTCGGGCGCGTGGTGGCGGACGCCATCGCGCTGGTGGTCTGCCAGCGTGCGCACCCGGTACTCGGGTTGGCCACGGGGTCGTCGCCGGTGCCCGTCTACGACGAGTTGACGGCGCGGTACTCGGCCGGCGTCCTGTCGTTCGCAGCCGCGAAGGCGTTCCTCCTCGACGAGTACGTCGGGCTACCGCCCGGGCATCCGCAGTCGTACGCGTCGTATATCACGTCCGTCCTCACTTCGCGGGTTGACTTCGCTCCGGAGGCCGTGCAGGGGCCCGACGGTTCGGCCGGCGATCTAGTGGCGGCCGCGGCCGCGTACGAAGCGGCGCTGGCGGCGGCCGGTGGCGTCGACGTGCAGCTGCTCGGCATCGGCGCCGACGGCCACATCGGCTTCAACGAGCCCGGGTCGTCGCTCGCCTCGCGCACCCGGCTGAAGACGCTGACGCAGCAGACCCGGGTCGACAACGCCCGGTTCTTCTCATCGCTCGACGAGGTGCCCCGGCACGTGATCACGCAAGGAGTGGGCACGATCCTCGACGCCCGGCACCTGGTGCTCGTGGCATCGGGCACCGCCAAGGCGGCAGCGGTGGCGGCGGCGGTCGAGGGTCCGGTGACGGCC
>DASXAI010000118.1:0-4673 GCA_036406775.1 Acidimicrobiales bacterium | reverse complement strand
GCCCGCGGCTTCAAGACCGGCGAGGAGGAGCAGCAGCTTCCCGCTACCGTCACCACGCCCCGCCGCACTCGACGCGGCCGTACGGGCGGCGGTGTCCACGTCGAAGGCCTCGACGACGTCATGGTGCGCCTGTCCCGCTGCTGCACTCCCGTTCCCGGCGACGAGATCATCGGCTTCATCACGCGGGGCCGCGGCGTCACGGTGCATCGCGCCGACTGTGCGAACGCCGTGTCGCTCGGCAACACCGAAGCCGCCCGCATGATCGACGTGGAGTGGGACGGCGATACGGGCGAGTCGATGTTCATCGCCTCGATCGAGGTGAAGGCCCTCGATCGGTCACGTCTGCTGCGCGATGTGTCGAATGCCTTGTCGGACCATCACGTCAACATCGTGGCGTGCTCCACCCACACGGGCTCCGACCGCATCTCGAAGATGCGCTTCGACTTCGAACTCGCCGACCCCAACCACCTCGAGGCCGTCGTCCGCACGATCAAGACGATCGACAGCGTGTACGACGCGTACCGGATCGTGCCTGGGAAGGGCAACAGCCGCGTCTGAACGGTTGACCGCCGTCGACGCCGGTCTGACGCCGCGCGCCGGGGCGCGGCCAGGTACCACTTCCCTTCGGCGTCGGCCGTCAACCGGTCGGCGCCGTTTCGGTGGACGTGCTCGTGATGGAACCAGCACAGCAGTCCGAGGTTGTCGAGGGAGGTGGGCCCACCCTGGGCCCAGGGTCGTCGGTGGTGGACGTCGCAGGCCCACGGTGGCGCCGCGCAGTGCTCGAATCGGCAATGGCGGTCCCGGAAGATGACTGCTTTCGCGAGAGCAGGCGGCACCGAACGGGTCGTGAATCCCACATCGAGTGGCTCTGAACGCCCGCGGGTGATGATCCGAGTGACGTTGGCATCCATCGCCAGGCGTCTCGCATCCTCACCTCGGACCACGCCGCCCGATCCGAGCATGCCCACGCCCGCTCGCCCTTCCAGCACCTCGAGATCGACCACCACGAGCACGTGCGGTCGCCCGATGCGGGTGGCGGGCGTCTCCTGATGGTGATCGAGGAAGAACCGGGCGATGGCGGCGAGGGCCTTGGCCCGGCGTTCGCCGATCGGTACGTCGGTCGGCAGGTCCAACACCTCGACGGCGGCGTGCACGGCCACGTCGACGAACTCGGCGTCCGTCAGGTCCAGCACGGCTTCCACGACAGCGTGGTCGTGCCGCCGGACAATGGACAAGGAGGCGGGCACCGGCACCGATGACAGGCCCTGCTCGAGCCGGGCCCGCTGCACCGCCGCTGCGACCTGCTCGACTGACCGGGTCCGGGCCGCCGCCACCAGCTCGTGTTGCACGTCCTCGGGTAGGTCGGCGGCCCGGATGAGCTCGGCCGCTTTGGGTTTCGACGCCGCACCGGTCGCCAGTGCCGATGCCACTACTGGTGTGGTGGCCAGTCGGCCCGCGAGTTCGACGTCGCGCCGCGCCGCGCCGGCTCGCTCGCCGGTGAACGTCGCGAGCCAGGCGCCGGCGTCGCGGGCGCCGTGGCGCCGGTGCAAACCGCGCCGTTCCACTTCGCCGACCACGGCCAGCCAGCGCGCCTGGATCTGGCCCTGCAGTGCGGCGAGGGCCTGGACGACGAGGTGGAGCTCATCGTCGGCGAGCGCGGCGACGTCGATGTCGACGTCGTCCAACGCCCGCATGAGTTCCCGTAGCCCCTCCATAAGGGAGAGATGTTAGCAAACACATGTTCGAAGACGCAAGGAAAAACTGCGAAGAAGTCTGCTGAAGGCGACTCCGTCCAATCTTCACTACGCGAGCAGCACTCGCCCGGTGTGCCCGCATCAGGCTTCCGAGGCGACGGCGCTCAGGCCTCCTGTTCGGCGTCAAGTTCGCGGAGTACCTGGTCGACGACGGTCGCCAGCTCTTCGTCGGTTCCCGCTGTGCGCACGAGCACGTCCGTCGTGAGCCCGACCCGGCCGAGGATGCGCCCGATCTCGTTCGCGTTGTCCTGGGTCGCGGCGGGGTGCGAGTGCACGACGCTGATGAGGCCCAACCCGCCTTCCTCCTCACCTGCCGTCAGCCGGCGGTCGCCCTCGCACAGAACGCAGAAGAGCATCGCCGTGCTGCCGCCAATGTCGCCGAGCGTCGTGATGGCTTCGTGGAGGAGCCGGCGGGCCGCGGGGTCGTCACCCAGGCGGATGGCGATCTGGGCCATGTTCGCCGTGTTGTTCGCGCTCAGGAGGTGGCGGCCGACCCGGCGGTAGAGGGATTGGGCCCGGCGGTAGTGCTCCATCGCCGCTCGGTACTCATCGATCGAGCCGCTGGCGTCGGCCATGAGGTGGTGACAGACACCCGCGCCGCCGAGGGCGATGGCCTGCCCGTCGAGGTCGCCGGTCGCAAGGGCGAGCGTGAGGGCGTCGGAGACATGGTCGAGGGCCGCACGGAGGTCGCCGGAGGTCTGGGCGATCGTGCTGAGGAGCAGGTGCAGATTGCGAGTGGTGGCAGAGTGATCCAGGCCCTCGGAAAGGCGCACGGCCTCCGCCGCGATCGAGCGCGCCTCATCGAGGTCTCCGCGAATGTTGGCCAGCCAGCCCAGGCCCAACAGCACCCGGACGTACAGGGCGCCGCCGATGCGCTCGGCGTCCGGCCTCGCCGCGGCGAGCAGCGCCTCCTCCCGCCGGCGGTCGCCGCGCTCGGAGGCGATCCAGCTCCCCAGGTACTGCGCGTTGGCCTGCTCCTCCGGCGTCACCGCCCGGCCGAGGGCCTCGGCGTTCCACTGCTCGGCGTCGTAGAGATCGCCCAGCCGCGCGCAGGCGTCTGTGAGCTCGTTCAGCACGGCGACGGGCGGCTCATGGTCGATCGAGCGCCACAGCTCGACCGCCTCCTCCAAGCTCCGACGGGCCGCCAGCAACCGGCCGATCTCCAGCGAGCGGACGCCATCGGTGTGGAGCAGCTCGGCCGCGGCGCCGATCTCGCCGGCATGGCGCAGGTGGGTGGCGATCTGGCCGGCCAGCTCGGAGGCGCGCGGACCGGTGTGCAAGCTCATCCATTGCGCGGCGAGTCCGTGAAGATGGCGGCGCTCGCGAAGGAGCACGGTCTCGTACGTCACGTCGCGCAGTAGCGCATGCTTGAACGCGAACTCGGCGCTGCCTTCGAAGGACGACTCCCCGTGCCTCAAGATCAGCTCCCGGAGGCGGGACGCCTCCAGTGACCGGGCCGTCGCGACGAGATCGTTGCGCCCCAGCGCGTCCACGGCGCCGTCCCAAAACGTTCGGCCGATGACCGACGCCTGTTGGAGCGTCGCCCGGTCGTCGACGGTGAGTCCGTCCAGACGGCTCTGGAGGACCCCGGTGAGGGTCGAGGGAACCTGCTCGGGACGCAACTTGTCGAGGTGCACGGGCCAGGCTTCCCAGGCATCGCCAGCTTCGATGACACCCTCGTCGATGAGCATCTTGATGAGCTCTTCGATGTAGAAGGCGTTGCCGTCGGCGCGCTCCACGATGAGATCGGTGAGCTCGTCGGGGACTCCGTCGGTGCGCTGCAGGATCTCGTCGACGAGGACGCGCACTCCGTCGGCGTCGAGCGGTCGGAGGGTCAGGGCCAGGGAGCTGGCATCGAGCAGCGGGCGCGCCTCTGGGCGGTCCAGGAGTTCGGGCCGGCCGACCCCGACGACGAGCAAGTGGGCCGACGCGCACTGGCGCAGCAGTTCCACCACGAGATCGATCGATTCCTCATCGGCCCAGTGCAGGTCCTCGAGGAACACCACCGCCGGTTCGTCGGCGGTGAGCGACGCGAGGTACTGGAAGAAGTGCGCTCGTGCCGCGGTGGCCAGCTGGCCGGAGCCCAGTAACTGGCGGACGGCCGGGCGCGAGCGGAGGTCGAAGCCGAGCCAGTGACCGACGATCTCGGCCTCGTCGCTTGCTAGTCCCGGCGCCATGCCCTCGTGCAGCTTCGCGGCGACGGCCGACGTCGGATCGGTGTCGAAGATGCCGAAGCGGTCGGATAGGAGGTCGCGCAGCAGTCCGAACGTGACGGCCTGCCGAGTGGCAGTCGCCCGCCCTTTGAAGAAATAGGCCGTCGCCGGGTGGAGCTCGATCCAGTCCTCGAACTCGTAGAGGAGCCGCGACTTGCCGATGCCGGCGTCGCCGACCACCGTCACGAAACGCGCCTCAGGCCCGTCGACGACGCGCTCGAACTCGCGCTGGAGCTCCGAGAGCTCGCGCTGCCGGCCGACCATCCGCGTCTCGACGCCCTCGACGCCGCGGGAGGCCATCCAGAAGCGCCGCTCCTTCGCCGATTGCACGGCGTAAGTGCGCAACGGTTCGGCCTTGCCCTTGACCCGCACCGGGTCGCGTGGCTCGACGTCGAAGATGCCCCGGATGTGGCGGTACGTGTCGTGCGTGACGAGCACGCCACCGATGGGTGCCAGGCCCTCGACGCGGCTGGCCACGTTGACGGTGTCGCCCATCGCCGTGATCTCATCGCCGACACCGACCGAACCGAGGTGGGCGGGCCCGGTGTTGATCCCGACCCGCATCGCCAAGCCTGCCGACACGTCGAGCCCACTCAACATCTCCTGCATCGCGAGCCCGGCCCGGACGGCCCGTTCGGGATCGTCTTCGCGCGTCGACCCCATGCCCCACACCGCCATCAACGCGTCACCGATGTGCTTGTCGACC
>DASXAI010000117.1:0-6497 GCA_036406775.1 Acidimicrobiales bacterium | reverse complement strand
GTCGCTCCGCTCCGCAATCGGTACTTCCGCGGCCCGGCGGCGGCCGGCAGAGCCGCACGCCGCCGCGATCGTCAGCTCGTTGTCCCCAGCCTGTGGACAAACCTGTTCATCGTCACACGCGTGTAACTCGTTCGTCACCGGCCTACTCCACCGGGGCCACGAGGTCCATGTCCTCCTGACAGTGCCGGGGGGCGTCCGGGAGCTCCTCGGTGGCCAGGGTCATCTTCACCTCGGCGCCGCACACCGAGCACCGGTACTTGAGGTTCACCTTGCGCATCTCGCCCGGCGGCGGCGGGGGCGGCAGCGGCGTGCCAAGGCCGCGCAGGAGGGCAAGACCGACCTTGATCAGCACGGCCGCGATCACCAGCACCACGAGGATGCCGAGCACGGTGCCGATCACGCCGTCAGGCTATCGACGGCTCCCTCGGTGGGTTGGGCGGGCGGCTAGCCGAGACGCTCGATGATGGTGGCGTTGGCCATGCCGCCGCCCTCGCACATCGTCTGGAACCCATAGCGGCCGCCGGTGCGCTCGAGCTCGTTCAGCAGCGTGGTCATCAGGCGAGCGCCGGAGCAGCCGAGCGGGTGGCCGATGGCGATGGCGCCGCCGTTGACGTTCACCTTGTCCATGTCGGGGTGGTGCTCCTTGGCCCACGCCAGCACGACAGAGGCGAAGGCCTCGTTGATCTCGATCAGGTCCATCTGATCGAGCGTCATCCCGGCCCGCTCGAGGACCTTCTCGGTGGCGGGAATGGGCGCCGTCAGCATCAGCCGGGGGTCGTCGGCAGCCAGGGCGAACTGCACGAACCGGGCTCGGGGCGTGAGGCCCAGCGCGGCGGCCTTCTCCTCGCTCATGATGAGCAGGGCGGCTGAGCCGTCGGTGATTTGCGAGCTGTTGGCCGCCGTGACCTTGCCGTCCTCCTTGAAGGAGGGCTTGAGGCTGGCCAGCTTCTCCCGCGTGGACTCGCGGATGCCCTCGTCCGCCGTCATGAGGACGCCCTCGGCGTCGAGCACGGGCAGGATCTCGCGCTCGAACCGTCCCTCCTTGGTCGCCTGGGCCGCGAGCCGCTGCGAGCGCAGGCCGAACTCGTCGAGCTCGTCGCGGCTGAGCCCCCACTTGTCGGCGATGAGCTCGGCCGAGATGCCCTGCGGCACGAGGCCGCCGGCCGACGCATACCGGGCCGTCATCTTCGGACCGAACGGGAAGCCGTACTTGCCGTCGACCATCGACGCGCCCATTGGCACCCGGGTCATCACCTCGACACCGGCCGCCACCACCACGTCGTAGGCGCCGGCGATCACGCCCTGGGCCGCGAAGTGGGCCGCCTGCTGCGAGGAGCCGCACTGGCGGTCGACGGTGGTGCCCGGGACAGTCTCGGGCCAGCCGGCGGCGAGCACGGCGTTGCGGGCCACGTTCACACCCTGCTCGCCCACCTGCATGACGCAGCCCATGACGACGTCGTCGACGACGCCGGGGTCGATGCCGGTGCGATCGACGAGCGCCTTGAGCGTCTCGGCGGCGAGGTCGACGGGATGCCATTCCTTCAGGCGTCCGTTGCGCTTGCCGAGGGGCGTGCGGATGGCATCGACGATGACGGCAGTGGGCATGACGATCGGTCTCCTGGAGAGGGCTTGACCGGCCGGTCAAGATTCGGGACCAGTCTGCCGGACCGACCGGGGCGCCTCCAACCCGCGCGACACTGACCGCCATGGCCGGACCCGACACCGTGACCCGTCGTTTCCTCGCCACCGTGGAGGCCCACGGCGACGTGACGGCCCTACTGGACCCGTTCGACGAGGCGAGACAGTGGACGTTCACCCGCTTCGCCGACGACGTGGCCACCGTGGCGGCCGGCCTGGCCGAACGCGGCGTCCGACGGGGCGACCGAGTGGTGCTGATGATGCGCAATCGGGCCGAGTTCCACCTCGCCGACACCGCCGCCTTGTTCCTCGGCGCCACCCCGTTCTCCGTCTACAACACCGCCTCGCCGGACGAGGTCGCCCACGCCGTCGGAGTGGCGGGCGCCACCCTCGCCATCGTGGAGGACGCCGGCTTCGTCGATCGTTTCGACGTCGCCCGCCAACGCGTGCCGGCGCTCGAGACGATCGCCGTCGCCGACGATTCGTGGACCGACCTCCGGTCGCACGGACGGGTCGACCTCGAGGAACTGGCGACCGCGAGCCAGCCCGACGAGATCGTCACGATCATCTTCACGTCAGGCACCACAGGACCGGCCAAGGCCGTTCAGATCAGCCACGCCAACGTGTGCGCCACCTCGGACGCCGTCGTCGAACGGTCCGGCCTGGATCTGGCGGGCAAGCGGGTCATCTCGTACCTGCCGATGGCCCACATCGCCGAGCGGGTCGTGTCGCACTACTCCCACCTGCTGCACGGGCTGTCGGTAACGCCCTGCCCCGACATCCAGCTGTTCCGCGACTTCGCCGTCGCCGTGCGCCCCAACGTGATGTTCGGTGTTCCGCGCGTGTGGGAGAAGCTGCAACAGGCCGTGCTGGCGGCGGCGTCGGCCGACCCGGCTCGGGCCAAGGCGCTCGACGACGGCATCGCGGCGGCCCGGGAGCTCGTCCTGGCCGAGCGGGCCGGCACCCTCACCAAAGAGCAGCAGGACACGTGGGACTTCCTCGACGCCGTGGCGTTCTCGGTGGTGCGCGACCTCACCGGGCTCTCCGAGCTCGTGCTCGGCGCCAGTGGGGCGGCCCCCATCTCGCCCGAGCTCATCGACTGGTTCCGGGCCATGCGCATCCCGCTGTCCGAGGTGTACGGCATGAGCGAATCGACGGGCGTGATCAGCTGGGAGCCGTACGAGGTCCGGCCGGGCACCGTGGGCAAAGTCATCCCGCAGGTCGAGGTCCGTATCGCCGACGACGGCGAGATCCTGGCGCGCGGCCCCAACGTCTTCCCCGGCTATCTCGGGGCACCGGGGCCGACGGCCGAGATCCTGGAGGGCGGTTGGCTCCACACCGGCGACATCGGCGAACTCGACGACGACGGCTTCCTTCGCATCGTCGACCGCAAGAAGGAGCTCATCATCACCGCCGGCGGGGAGAACGTGAGTCCGGCCAACCTGGAGGCGGCGCTGGCGACGTTGCCCCTCGTCGGGCAGGCGTGCGTGGTGGGCGACGGCCAGAAGTTCCCGGCCGCGATCGTGACGCTCGATCCCGACTACGCGCCGCAGTGGGCGGCCGAGCACGGCCGCCACGGAGCCACCTTCGCCGATCTGGCCGACGACGAGGAGGTCCGGGCTGAGATCCAGCACGGCATCGAAGACGTCAACCGCCGCTTCACCCGCTCCTACCAGGTGAAGAAGTTCGTCGTCGTGCCCGACATCTGGCTGCCGAGCTCCGACCTCCTGACGCCGACGTTCAAGTTGAAGCGCCGGGGCATCGCCGCCCGCTACGCGGCCGAGATCGCCGCCATGTACGCCTGACCTTCGGGTTCAGGAGAGGCGACCGGACTCGGCGGCGGCCACGCCCGGACGGACCTTGAACAGATACCAGAGCGAGATGATCACGCCCGGGCCGCAGAACAGGATCCCGAAGCCGGTGGCGGCGACCCAGGCGGTGCGGCTGCGGCGGGCCAGGGCGAAGGCCCACTCGGGGCGGCGGGCGGCATCGAGCAGCGCCCACATCGACAGGGCCAGCGGGATGGCCGCCACGATGGTGGTGACCAGGACCTTGAGCAGCGTCATTCGTACTCGGGGCCGGCCAGCTTGCCGAACACCCGCTGGAGGGCCACGACATCGGAGTCGGTGAGGTACTGGGCGAAGTGCTCCTGGACCCCACGCAGGTGGGTCGGGGCGGCCCGGCGCAGCGTGTCCCGGCCGTCCCGGGTCAGCACGGCGTACTGGCCCCGGCCGTCTTCGAGGCTGGGCTCGCGCTCGACGTAGCCGGCGTCGCTCATCCGGTCGATCACGCGGCTGAGGCTGCTCTTGTTGACGAGGAGGCGCCCGGCCAGCTCCTGCATGCGCAGGCGGCCACCCGCCTCGTGCAGCGTCAGCAGGACGTCGTACCAGTTCAGCGGCAGTGACCGTTCGGCCTCGAGCTCGACCGCCAGCGTGCGGGTGATGGCGGCGTGGGCCTCCAGGAACGACCGCCACACGGCGAGACGCTCAGGATCCGGCCGGCTCATGCCCTCGGGATCCTATGGGAGGTCACCGGCCGGCTCCCGAGTACCGGCCGGCGACCTGGCCCACAGGGGGACACCAATCCAGATTCCCGAGAGCGTCCCCTGATACATACGAGACGAGCCCGGGTCCCGGATGAGGTCAAAACGACGAAGTCGGTCACCAGTGAGCCGAAAACCGCTCACCGGCGACCAACTTCGGAACGGCTGAGCACTGAAAGGACACCGGCCGGCGGGGGGTGCGGGGGGCAGAGGCTCCCGCCGGAGCCCCCCGCTCCGCCGATCGGACCAGCTCGGCTGGCCGATCGGCAGTGTTTCTCGATGCCGGCCGACGGCCGGCTGCGATCGAACTCGAGCGGAAAGGTTCCCTTTCGGCTCGAACCCTTAGGCGAAGGCGTGCTCGAGCACGTCGTCGACGGAGTCGGCCAGGTAGAAGGTCATCTCGTTGCGGACCCGCTCCGGGACGTCGTCGAGGTCGGCCCCGTTGCGCTTGGGCAGGATGACCTCGCTCAGGCCGGCCCGGTGGGCGGCGAGCACCTTCTGCTTGACCCCGCCGATCGGCAGCACCTTGCCCTGCAGCGTGACCTCGCCCGTCATGCCGACCGTCGGCTTCACCGGCCGGTCGGTGAGGAGCGAGACCAGCGCCGTGGTCATGGTGACGCCGGCCGACGGTCCGTCCTTGGGCACGGCCCCGGCGGGGACGTGCACGTGGAAGCGGCGGCCGAGCTTCGGCTCCGTCACGCCGAGGGCGTCGGCGTGCGAACGCACGTAGGAGAGGGCGATCTGCGCCGACTCCTTCATGACGTCGCCCAACTGGCCGGTGAGTGTCAGCGACGGCTCGCCCTCCGAGGCCGACGCCTCGATGAAGAGCACGTCGCCACCGGTCCCGGTGACGGCTAGGCCGGTGGCCACGCCCGGCACCGACGTGCGGTCGGCGGCCTCGGCGTAGAACTTCTGGCGGCCGAGGTAGACGGGCACCTCGTCGGCACCGATGTGCAACGGCACGACCGCCGGGTCCGACGCCACCTTGGTGGCCACCTTGCGGATCGCCTTGCCGAGCTCCCGCTCGAGGGCGCGCACGCCCGCCTCGCGGGTGTGGTCGGTGACGACGAGCCGTAGGGCGTCGTCGGAGATGTCGACTTCGTCGGGCCGCAGCCCGGCCCGCTCGAGCACCCGCGGCAGCAAGTGGTTACGGGCGATGAACACCTTCTCGTCCTCGGTGTAGCCGTCGAGACGCACGAGCTCCATGCGGTCGAGCAGCGGGCCGGGAATGGTGTCGGCCATGTTGGCGGTAGCCAGGAACACGACGTCGGAGAGATCGAGGTCGACCTCCAGGTAGTGGTCGCGGAACGTGTGGTTCTGGGCCGGGTCGAGCACCTCGAGCAGCGCCGCCGCCGGATCGCCCGACCAGCCGCCCGCCGACAGCTTGTCGACCTCGTCCAGGAGCACGACCGGGTTCATCGAGCCGGCCTCGGTGATGGCCCGCACGATGCGACCGGGCTGCGACCCGACGTAGGTGCGGCGGTGGCCACGGATCTCGGCCTCGTCCCGGATACCGCCCAGAGACACCCGCACGAACTTGCGGCCCATGGCCCGCGCCACCGACTCGCCGAGGCTCGTCTTGCCCACGCCGGGCGGGCCGACGAGAGCGACGATGGCGCCCACGCCGCGCCGGCTTGACGCCGTGGCGTCAGTGGGCTCGGTGGTGCCGCGCTCGGCGCGCAGCTTGCGCACGGCGAGGAACTCGATGATGCGGTCCTTCACGTCCGTGAGGCCGTAGTGGTCGGCGTCGAGCACCTCGCGGGCGGCCGTCAGATCGAAGTTGTCGTCGGTGGTGGTGCCCCACGGCAGACCCAGCACGCGGTCGAGCCAGTTGCGGATCCACGAGTGCTCGGGGCTCTGGGCGCCGGCCCGCTCCATCCGGTCGATCTCCTTGTCGACCGCGGCCCGGACGCTGTCGGGCAGCGCCATCTCGGCCGCCTTGGTGCGGTATTCCGACGCGGGGTCGTCGTCGCTCTCGCCCAACTCCTTGCGTATGGCGGCGAGCTGCTGGCGCAGCAGGTACTCGCGCTGCTGCTTCTCGACGCCCTCGGAGACCTCGTGGCGGATCTGCTCGTTGACCTTGAGCTCGGCCAGGGTCTGCTTGGCCCACTCGAGCACGAGCTCGACACGGACACCGACCTCGGTGGCCTCCAGGATGGTCAGCTTGTGATCGGTGGACGCGTCGGCCCACGACGTGGCTGCGTCGGCCAGTGCGCCGGCATCGGTGACCGTGCGCAGGATCTCGGGCAGCCGGCGCGACCGGCGGACGTCGGCGATCTCCTCCAGCACGACGCGCAGCTCCCGCCCCATGGCCTCG
>DASXAI010000116.1:0-8629 GCA_036406775.1 Acidimicrobiales bacterium | reverse complement strand
CAACATGAACGGCAACAACGACGCCTACCTCTCGGAATGGGCGGCCATCGCGAAGTACGACGCCGCCAAGCACTCGCAGGTGCTCACGGGCGAGACCGCGGACCTCGAGGGCAAGACCGGGCTCTTCGCGGGCTGAGACCCATCCTCTTCTCGTCGAAGTGACGGTTTTGCACCTCTGAGGTGCATTTCCGTCACATCGGCGGGAGGGTGAGGGCCATCCACCACAACAGGGCGGTGAGCGACAGGCCGTCGGGAACCTGGTGGCCGGCGACGAGGCGGCGGACCTCGTCGACCGGCACCCACTCAACCTTCTCCGACTCGGCCGGGTCGGTGGGCGCGCCCACCGCCTCGGCCCCGTCGGCCACGAACAGATGGAAGCGCAGATCGCTCTGGCCGTTGTTCGGGTGGTACGTGGTGAGCGCCGTCAGCGGGCCGGGCCGCCAGCCCGTCTCCTCGAGGGTCTCCCGCGCCGCCGCCTCGGCCGGCGTCTCACCGGCGTCGATGCGGCCGGCCGGGACCTCCCATCCCCACGTATCCGTGGTGAAGCGGTGCCGGTAGAGCAGCAGCACACCGCGCTCGTCATCGACCACGACCGCCCCGGCGGCGTCGGCGGGGGCCCGCACCACGTGGTGCTCGAACCGCTCACCGCCGGGGATCTCGATGTCGGTGAGGGCGAGGGTCATCCACTCGCTCTCGTAGATGCGCCGTTCGCCGTGGACGATCCACTTCACGCCACGGCAGGCTACGACCGGCTCAGCTGACGGTAGTCGTCGTGGTGCCGTTTCCCGGCCGAGCCGGCCGGTTGGGCGCGAACTTCGGCCGCTCGTTCTGAATCGTGGTCACGTCGATGATGTTGACGGCGGTGGCGGTGGAGCCCGACACGGTGGCCGTGACCCGCACGGTGTTGCCCGAGGCGATGGAGGCGATGCCGTCGCGTGCCGAGTTCACGAGCGTGTCGGCGGTGACGGCGTAGGTCTTGCTGAAGTTGTCGTCGCTCACGACCGTGATCGACGACGACGACACGGCGGTGACCTTGCCGGTCTGGACGTCGAGCGTCTCGAACCCGTTGTCCTTCGGCACCACGAACTCGCCGTGCACGACATTGCCACCGGGGCCGGCGAAGCCTCCGAATGGACCGCCCGGCCCCCGCCGAGGTCCGGCCTTCGGCGGCGCCGGGGTCGAGTTGTTGGATGGCGCCCCGTTGGAGGGCGCGACGGTCGTCGGTGGGGTGGTGGTGCCCGTCTGGGCTGCGGCCAGGCCGATGGTGCCGGCGGCGGCAGCGGCGCCGGCCACTCCCACCACGGCCAGGACGCGGACGAACTTGCTTGTCATGGTGCCGGAGGTTAGGACGCGCTTCCTCAGATGACCCTCCGACCCACCTGAGACGGGACTGGGAGAGGCTGTGAAACCGTCAGCCGTTGGCGCCCTGCTCCAGTTGGGTGATCACGGACTTCACGGTGTTGATGTCGATGGCGAACCCGACGTTGTTGGCGCCCTGGACACCGGCGGTGTTGATGCCGACCACCTGGCCGGCGGCGTTGACGAGCGGCCCACCCGAGTTGCCCGGGTTGATGGCGGCGTCGGTCTGGATGAGGCCCTGCAACGTCTCGCTGGTGGTTTCGATCGTCCGGTCCTTGGCCGACACGATGCCGAGCGTCACCGTCGGGCTGTCGCCGAGGTCGAGGGCATTGCCGATGGCCAGCACCTCGTCGCCGACCTGCAACGAGTTGGTGTCGCCCAGCGTCAGCGGACTGGCGCCGTGGAGATCGGCGATCTTGAGGACGGCGATGTCGTGGGTGGGATCGGTCCCGACGACGGTGGCATTCTCTGTGGTGCCGTCGGAGAACGTCACGGTGATCGTGCTGGCTCCGTCAACGACGTGGTTGTTGGTGACCACGTAGCCGTCGCTCGACAGGATGAACCCGGAGCCTGCGGCCGAGGTCGATCGGCCGAAGCCGCCCTGTTCGGTGACGTCGACGGCGACGACGGCGTTGCCGATCTTCGTGAGGACGGAGTGGACGTCGAACGCGCTGGTGGCCATGGCCGATGCGGTGACGACGGCCGCCTTGGGCGTGGTGTCGTGGTCGGTCAGCTGCACGACGCCGACGGACACGATGGCGGCCATCAGCGCGCCCGAGACGCCGCCGACGATCGCAGCCCGAGCCGGGCGGCGACGCCGGGGCGGCGGAGGAGGCGGAGGAAACGATGACGATGTCACGAGGGGTTCGCCAGGGACCGGGCCGGGGTCCTCGTCGTACTGAGAGAAGAGCTCGTCTTGCATGCCCTCAGGGTGAGGCCGCACGCTCCGGGAACTCTTGACTCCCGATGTGGGTTCGCTGTGGACCGTCGGTCACGTGCGGGCCGGGCCACTACCGTCGCTTCATGAGTCGACGCCCCGCCCTTCGAGCGGATCCGATCGACATGGCCGAAGCCCACTGGCGGGCCCACGGGTGGGGAGACGTCGCCGACGGCATGTCCGTGCTGACGTCAGTGATGCGGGTGCAGCAGATCATGCTGGCCACTGTCGAGTCGCTGCTGCGCCCGTTCGGCCTCAGCTTCTCCCGTTACGAGGTGCTGATGCTGCTGCTCTTCAGCCGGCGGGAGTCGTTGCCGCTCGGCAAGGTGGGCGAGCGGCTGCAGGTCCACGCCGCCAGCGTCACCAACGCCGTCGAACGGCTCGAGCGGGACGGCTTCGTGCGCCGCGTGCCCAACCCGGACGACCGGCGCGGCGTCCTGGCCGAGCTGACACCGGCCGGACGGCGCGTCGCCGAGGAGGCCACGATCGTCCTGAACAAGGAGGTGTTCGCCGAGGTCGGTCTCGCTCCGGACGAGCGGGCCGTGCTGTATCGCCTGCTCAAGCAGCTCCGCCACCAGGCCGGGGACTTCGTCTAGGGCCCCTCTCTGGTCAAATAGTTGGAAGTCCAACTAAACTGCGGCTGTGACAACCCGCCGACAGCAGTGGCAGGCCGCCTTCGACGCCGCCCCGAGCCGCGACGTCGACTTCGAGACGATGTCGGGGATCCCGCTCGACCCGGTGTACGGGCCCGACGACGGCGAGTTCCCCGGCGTCTACCCCTACACGCGTGGCCCCTACGCGTCGATGTACCGGTCCAAGTTGTGGACGATGCGGATGTTCGCCGGGTTCGGCACCGCCGAGGACACGAACTGGCGCTTCAAGGAGATCATCCGGGCCGGCGGCGACGGCTTGTCGACCGCGTTCGACATGCCGACGCTGTTGGGTCTCGACTCCGACGATCCGATGGCCGAGGGCGAGGTCGGCCGCTGCGGGGTCGCGGTCGACACGCTGGCCGACATGGAGGACCTCTACCGCGGCATCGACCTCGGCACCATCACCACGTCGATGACGATCAACTCGCCGGCGGCGGTGATCTTCGCGATGTACGTGGCCCAGGCCGAGAAGGCAGGCGTGCCGCGGGTCCGCTTGGGCGGCACCTTGCAGAACGACATCCTGAAGGAGTACCAGGCCCAGAAGGAGTTCGTGTTCCCGCCGCGGCCGTCGATGCGGCTCGTGCGCGACACCATCGGCTTCACGGCGGCCGAGATGCCGCGCTGGCACTCGATCAGCATCAGCGGCTACCACATCCGCGAGGCCGGTTCCACCGCGGCGCAGGAGCTCGCCTTCACGCTCGCCAACGGGTTCGCGTATGTGGAGCTGGCGTTGCAGTCGGGCCTGCCCGTCGACATGTTCGCGCCCCGGTTGAGCTTCTTCTTCAACGCCCACATCGACTTCTTCGAGGAGATCGCCAAGTACCGGGCGGCGCGCCGGCTGTGGGCGCGGTGGATGAAGGAGCGCTACGGGGCCACGTCCGAGCGTTCGATGCAGCTCCGGTTCCACACCCAGACGGCCGGGGTGTCGCTCACGGCGCAGCAGCCCGAGGTCAACATCGTGCGGACCGCCATCGAGGCGCTCGCCGGTGTGCTGGGCGGTACCCAGAGCCTGCACACCAACTCGATGGACGAGGCGATGGCGTTGCCCACCGAGCGGGCGGCGCGCATTGCCCTGCGCACGCAGCAGGTCATCGGGTACGAGACCAACGTGACGAACGTGGCCGATCCCCTCGGAGGTTCGTACTTCGTCGAGGCCCTCACCGAGGAGATGGAGCGGCGGGCCGAGAAGATCTTTGCCCACCTCGACGAGCTCGGTGGCGGCTCGATGCTCGAGGGCGTCATCGCGGCCATCGAGGAGAACTGGTTCCAGAACCGGATCGCCGACTCGGCCTATGAGCTCGAGCGGCGGTTCAATGCCGGTCGCCGGATCGTCGTGGGCGTGAACCGGTTCACTGAAGGCAACGAGGACGACGCCCTCGAACTACTCGAGATCACCAACGAAGACGAGGCTCGCCAGGTGAAGCGGCTCGACGACGTGCGCCACCGGCGCGACGCTGCTGGCGTCGACGCCGCCCTCCAGCGGCTCCGGCACGACGCCGCCGATCCGGAGGTCAACCTGATGCCCACTCTCATCGACGCCGTGAAGACGTACGCCACGCTGGGCGAGATCATGGCTGCCCTCGCCGACGTCTTCGGTCGCCACGTCGAGACGCCAACGATCTGATGGACATCGGCGTCGAGATCTTCCCGACCGATCAGGTGCCGTTGCCCGGCCGGGTCGCGGCCGAGGCCGAAGCCAGGGGCATCGAGTCGATCTGGTTCCCCGAGCACACCCACATCCCCACGAGCCGGGCGACGCCGTTCCCCGGTGGCGAGCCGCTGCCCGAGCACTATCGGCGCACCCTCGACCCGTTCGCGGCCATCGCCAGCGCCAGCGCCGTCACGACGACGCTGCGCCTCGCCACCGGCATCTGCCTCCTCGCCCAGCGGGACCCGATCGTGACGGCCAAGGAGGTCGCCTCGGTCGACTATCTGTCGGGCGGCCGGTTCATCTTCGGCATCGGCGTGGGCTGGAACATCGAGGAGATGCAGGACCACGGCGTCGACCCCAAGCGTCGTCGCGCCCTGGTGCGGGAGAAGGTGCTGGCCATGCGGGCGCTGTGGACGCAGGACGAAGCGGCGTACGAGGGCGAGTACGTGTCGTTCGCACCGAGCTGGTCGTGGCCCAAGCCGATCCAGCAGCCGCAACCACCCATCGTGATTGGTGGTGCCGCCGGCCCGACCACGTTCGCGCAGGTCGTCGAGTACGCCGACGGCTGGATGCCCATCCACGGCCGGCGCGAGATCTTCCCCCGTCTCCCCGAGCTGCGGGCGCGGGCCGAGCAGGCCGGCCGCGACCCGGCGTCGATCGAGCTCGGGGTGTTCGGCGTCCCGCCCGTCGCCGACGTGTTGGCGTCCTACGCCGCCAACGGGTTCCGCCGGGTCGTCATCGGTCTGCCGCAGGATCGGGGCGAGGCCGCCATCCTCGAGGAGCTCGACAAGGCGGCCAAGTTCGTCGGCGCCTACTGACACGTACCATGACGCGCATGACGATCGAACGAGTCGGGGTGGTCGGCTGCGGCCTGATGGGGTCCGGCATCGCCGAGGTGTCGGCGCGGGCGGGTCTCGACGTCGTGGTGCGTGAGGTCGATGCCGGCGCCGCCGAAGCCGGCTTGAAGCGCCTCGCGACTTCGCTCGACCGGGCCGTGCGGGCCGGGAAGCTCGACGAGTCCGCACGCGACGCCACCCTCGACCGGATCCGTCTCACCACCGACATGGCCGAGCTGGCCGACCGCCAGCTCGTGATCGAGGCCGTGGTCGAGGACGAGGCGCTGAAGACCGACGTCTTCGCCCTCCTCGACAAAGTCGTCGAGGACGAGACCGCGATCCTCGCGTCCAACACGTCGTCGATCCCGATCATGAAGCTCGGGATGGCCACCAACCGGCCCGAGCAGGTGATCGGCATCCACTTCTTCAACCCGGTGCCGATCCTCCGGCTCGTCGAGCTCGTCACCTCGCTGCTCACGGCGCCGGCCACCACCGACCGCGCCGACCAGTTCGCCACCGACGTGCTCGGCAAGCACGTCATCAAGAGCCAGGACCGGGCCGGCTTCATCGTCAATGCCCTGCTGGTGCCGTACCTGTTGTCGGCCATCCGCATGCTCGAGTCGGGGTTCGCCTCCGCCGAGGACATCGACACCGGCATGGTGGAGGGCTGCAACCACCCGATGGGCCCGCTGCACCTGGCCGACCTCATCGGGCTCGACACCACCATGGCGGTGGCCGAGAGCCTCTATGCCGAGTTCAAGGAACCGCTGTACGCGTCGCCGCCGCTGTTGTCGCGGATGGTGGAGGCCGGGTTGCTGGGCCGCAAGGCCGGGCGCGGGTTCTACGACTACTCGCCGAAGTGAGCGGGCGGGTCCTCGTCGCCAAGGTCGGTCTCGACGGCCACGACCGCGGGGTGAAGGTGGTCGCGCGCATCCTGCGTGACGCCGGGTTCGAGGTGATCTACACCGGGCTGTTCCAGACGCCGGAGAAGGTCGCAGCGGCGGCCATCGACGAGGACGTCGACGCCATCGGTCTGTCGATGCTCTCGGCCGCCCACATGACCCTCGCGCCCCGGGTGGTGGAGCAGGTCCGCGAGCGCGGTGCCGACATCCCCGTCGTCGTCGGTGGCGTCATCCCCGAGCAGGACGCCCCCAAGCTCATCGAGCGGGGCGTCGCCGCCGTGTTGACGCCCGGCGCCTCGGCCGACGAGGTGGTGGCCACCATGCAGCGGGTGATCGACGCCCGCGCCGGCACCCTGTAGCCGGCGCCACGGGCGATGGCCGATCCCCTCGAGCGGCTCACCAACCTCGTCGCCCTGCTGCTGGAGGCGCGCCAGCCCCTCACGTTGGAGCAGATCGCCGACGCCCTCGAAGGCCAGTACCCGCTGGGCAAGGCGGCGCGCCGCGGGGCGTTCGAGCGGGACAAGGCCATCCTGCGCGATGGTGGCGTGCCCATCGAGTCGCAGGTGCTGAGCGGCGACGCCGCCGGCGCCACCGGCTACTTCATCGACCGCCGTCGCTACGAGCTGCGCCTCGATCTCACACCCGAGGAATCCCGCGCCCTGCAGATGGCGGTGGCGGCCGTGCACCTCCGGCCCGACTGGAGCGCCGACGCCCTCTTGAAGCTCGGCATGGCGGCGGGCGGCGACGAGCCGGCTGGCGACGACGGCGGCCCGGGACCGTCGGCGGCGCTGCCCGCCCTGGCCTCGTTGCCGGTGCTGTTCGAGGCGGCGACGGCCCGAGCCGTCGTGCGGTTCCGTTACCACGAGCGCGACCGCGAGGTCGAGCCCTACGGCCTCGTGACGCGAGACGGGTTCTGGTACCTCGCCGGCCTCGACCGGAGCCGCGGCGACGACCGCACCTTCCGGGTCGATCGCATCGAGGGCGAGGTGGCCGTCGGCCCGGCGGGCGCCTTCAGCGTGCCGGACAGCTTCGACCTCGCGCACGCAGTGGTCGAGGACCCCAAGGCCATCGGTGCACCCCACGAGGCGCTGGTGGAAGTGGCGCCGGTGCGGGCTCCGAAGGTGGTGCGGGAGGTGGGCGAGGCAGCGGTCGCCGAACGCCGGCCCGACGGCACCGTGGTGGTGCGCGTGCCGTGCGGTAATCAGGAGGCGTTCCGGTCGTGGGTGCTCGGCCTCCTCGACGACGCCGTGGTGGTGGCGCCGCCGGAGGTGCGCGCCGACATCGTGGCGTGGCTGCGTGGTGTCGCGGGAGGTGCGGCGTGAGCGACGTGACCGGTCGCGGCCCGCGGCGCACGCAGGAGCGGCTGCGCCGGCTGCTGGTGCTGCTCCCGTGGCTGATGGAGCGGGGCGAGGTGCCCGTCGCCGACGTGGCGGCTCGCTTCCACGTGTCGGAGCGGCACCTGATCCAGGACCTCGAAGTGGCGTCGATGTGCGGGTTGCCGCCGTACCTCGACGAGCTCATCGACATCTGGATCGAAGACGGCGTGGTGCACGTGGGTGTGCCCCGCCTGTTCACCCGGCCGCTGCGGCTGACCGCACCGGAGGGTTTCGCGCTGCTGGCGGCGGGACGCGCCGCGATGACGCTGCCCGGCGCCGACCCGTCCGGACCGCTCGGTCGGGCCCTCGGCAAGCTGGCCGCCGCCGTGGGCGCCGACGAGCCCGCCCTCGTGGTCGACGTGGAGCGCCCGGCCTTCCTCGACCTCGTCCAAACCGCCGTCGACCGGTCCGAGCGCCTCGCCGTCACCTACTACTCGCCCCGCGCCGGCGCGCTGCGGACGCGGCGCATCGATCCGCAGAGCGTCTACGCCGCGCGCGGCCGCTGGTACGTGGTCGCCGACGACTCGCTCACCGGCGCGCCGCGCACCTTCCGCATCGACCGGATCGAGGCGGCCGAGCCGACCGGCGAGCAGTTCCCCCACCGCGAGGTTCCCGTCGGCGCCGACTGGTTCGCCGACGCCGACACCGTGGAGGCCGTGTTGCTGCTGCCCCCGTCGGCGGCCTGGGTCACCGAGACGTACCCGGTCGAGGAGGTCACCGACGAGTCCGACGGCCGCCTGCGCGTGCGGCTCCCGATCTTCCACGAGCGCTGGCTCGAGCGCCTGCTCCTCCGGGCCGGTCCCGAGGCCGCGGTGGTGTCACCGTCGGAGTGGACGGATCTCGGACGGCGCGCCGCGGCCCGGCTCCTGGAGCGCTACCCGTAGAGCCACCGCCGCCACCGAGACGGCGGCGACC
>DASXAI010000115.1:0-1831 GCA_036406775.1 Acidimicrobiales bacterium | reverse complement strand
CGTCAGCGGGAACACCGCGGGTGACGGCGGCGATGGTGGCACCGGTGGTGCGGCGTGCTCGGTCGAGGCGCCCGGCGGCTCGGGCGGCGACGCCGGCTTCGGTGGCTTCGGGGGCGGGATCGCCATCTTCTTCGGCGGCGGCTCGATCACGGGCTCCACCCTCAGCGGCAACAGCGCCGGTGATGGCGGCCAGGGCGGCTCGGGAGGCGACGGCGGGACCGGCACTGGCGATGCAAGCGGCGGGTCCGGCGGCTTCGCCGGCAACGGTGGCCTCGGTGGCTCTGGCGGCGCGATCTTCGACATCGTCGGCGGGATCGGCATCGGCGCGGATGTGCTGTCACACATCGCCCCGCACGTGAAGCCGGCCCAGGCGGAGCCGACCCTCGTGCTGACCATCACCAACTCCACCATCGACGCGAACTCGTCGGGCAACGGCGGCGCAGGCGGTGCGGGCGGCGATGGCGGCGCGGCAGGACCGCAGGGCGGCCAGCAGGGCGCCGGCGGCGAGGGCGGCAACGGCGGTTGCGGCGGTGCCGGCGGGGCGGTCAGCGGCGCGCTGCCGGGGCGGCTCTGTGGGCTCATCGACGAGGTCAAGGGCCTCGAGGTCAGCCCCAACCAGGTCGAGGGCGAGGGCGTCGACCTCGTTCAGGCGACCATCACCGACAATGGCCAGGGCGGCGTCGGCGGGACGGGCGGCGCCGATGGCGCCGGCACCTCACCGGCGGTGAAGCCGGCGGCCGACGGTGAGCCCGGCAGCGATGGTCCTGATGTCGGCGGCAGTCTCGACTCCCTGCCCTTCACGGCCACGGGCACGGTCGTGGGCGACAGCACCGGCGGCGTGGGCCCGGACTGCACCGTCACTGCGGCCGAGTCGTCCGACAGCCTCGACGGCGATGGCACCTGCGAGATGGACCTCGACTCGGCCGACTTCGCCGACCTGCACCTCGGCGCCCTCGGCAACCACGGCGGCACCACCGACACCCGGGTGCCGGGCGCGGGCAGCGTCCTCATCGACGTGATCGCGCCGGACGATGTCGCCGTCACGACTGATCAGCGCGGGTTCGCGCGTCCGATCGGAACCGCGGGCGATGTGGGCGCGGTCGAGGTGCAGGCCACCCTCGACACCACGGTGACCAAGACGGCGTCGGCCACGAGCGTCGGCGTGGGCCAGGCGGTCACCTTCACGATCTCGGTGAAGAACCTCGGGCCGGGTGTCGGCCAGACGGTGACGGTCGACGATCCGACGTGCAGCGCGCCCCAGCTCACCGGCGGCGACACCAACGCCAACGGGCTCTTCGACCCGAACGAGACCTGGACCTACACGTGCTCGGCGACACCGACCGCGGCCGGGACGTTGACCAACACGGCGACAGTCAGCGTCACCCCGTTCGACAACGCCGCCGTGGTGAAGGCGGCCACGGCGACCGTCACCGTGAGCGCGGCCGAGCTCCCCGCCACCGGTGCGGCCCACCTGTGGCTCCTCGTGCGGTGGGCGCTGGCGCTCATCGGACTGGGCACCGTGCTCGTGCTGCAGCGGCCCTTCGGCCGCCACTTCCGCCCCCGCTGGCACGACACCGGCCGATCCTGACCCGCCGGCGGGGCATATTCGCTTGACCGCCAGCTTCGCGAGTCGCGAAGCTGGCGGTTCGCGTCGGTGCTGAGGCCGACGCTTGACCGGAAGGGGGAGTGACGACGATGCCTGCCAAGTCGTTCCACCGCCGCCGGTCCGCGCTCCGCTGACGTCCTCCTGCTGACGTCCTGCGCCCCACTGGCGGCCCGTCCCTCTGCCCGGCCGCTCGGCGGCCCGCCTCCAAGGAGCACCAGTGGCGCG
>DASXAI010000114.1:0-3839 GCA_036406775.1 Acidimicrobiales bacterium | reverse complement strand
GTCGGCCCAGTTCCCGCTGTACCTCTGGCTGCCCGACGCCATGGAGGGCCCCACGCCGGTGTCGGCGCTCATCCATGCCGCCACCATGGTCACGGCCGGCGTCTATCTGATGTGCCGCATCAGCCCCCTGCTGGCCCAGGTGCCCGACGTGGGCACCGTGATCGCCATCGTCGGCGCCTTCACCGCTCTGTTCGCGGCCACCTGCGCCGTCGCCCAGAACGACATCAAGAAGGTGCTCGCCTACTCCACCGTCAGCCAGCTCGGCTACATGTTCCTGGCCGTCGGGGCGGGCGCCTACACCGCCGGCGTGTTCCACATGGTCACGCACGCCTTCTTCAAGGCGACGCTCTTCCTCGGCGCCGGGGCCGTCATCCACGGCATGCCCCACGAGGACCAGGACCTGCGGCACATGGGTGCATTGCGCAAGGTGATGCCGATCACCGCGGTCACCTTCATCATCGCCTGGCTCGCCATCGCCGGCGTCCCCCCCTTCGCCGGGTTCTGGTCGAAGGACGAGATCCTCGTCAACGTGTGGGACAAGAGCCCCTTGCTCTGGCTCGTCGGCGAGCTCGGCGCCCTCCTCACCGCCTACTACATGAGCCGTGAGGTGTTCCTCGCCTTCTTCGGCAAGGCGCGCTGGAACGAGGCCCGCGAGGATCTTTCGAACGTCGTGGGGCCCGAGGGGGGGACGACGCCGCTCGTCGTGCCGGCGCCGGAGCAGGTCGTGCCCCAGGCCGTGGGCGCCGCCGTCAACGAGCTGTCGCCGAACGAGCCCGACGAGGAGACGCACCCGCCGCACGAAGCGCCCTGGACGATGACGGTGCCGCTGATCATCCTGTCGATCGGCGGCATCTTCGGCGGGCTGCTCAACCTGCCGTTCTCCGACGACACCAAGTTCCTCGAGAAGTGGCTGGAGCCGGTCACGGGCGAGTTCGAACACCACCTGACCCTGTCGGGCGCGGCGCAATGGACGTTCGCCATCGTTTCGGCCGCAGTGGGCATCATCGGCATCTACGTCGCGTGGCTCGTCTATGACCGCCATCGCATCAAAGCGGTCGAACCGGCCGTCCTCCAGCACGCCTGGTACTACGACGACACCATCTCTGCCTTCGTGGCCGGCCCCGGCGAGGAGTCCTTCGAGGACGTGGCCTGGTTCGACCAGCACGTCATCGACGGCGCCGTGAACGACGTCGGCAAGGTGTCGCAACTCACGGGTCGAGGGCTGCGCCTGCTCCAAACGGGCTACATACGCAACTACGCCCTCGGCATCGGCATCGGGGCCGTCGCCCTCCTCGCCTGGTTCGTGAGTCGAGGAATCTAGTGGACTCCCACCGGATCACCGACGTGTCTCGGCGGCCAATGACGCCGCTTGCTGCGTTGCTCCTCCTCGAAAGTGCGCAGCGGCACTTCCTTCGTCGTCGCGCCTTGCCATCGGCGCCCTTGGCTCGCCGAATCCACATCGGCGACTCGGCGGGAGGCCTCTGATGGACACCTCGTTCCCGCTGCTGACATCGATCATCCTGGTGCCCGCCGTCGGCGCGCTGGTGGTGGCGCTCCTTCCCAAGAACCAGGTGCGCCTGGTCAAGCTGATCGGCATCCTCTTCGCGCTGGCCACGACCGCGCTCACCATCTATCTCCTCATCGACTTCGACAAGAGCGCCGACGGCTTCCAGTTCGTGTCCCAGCACGTGTGGATCGAGGCCCTGGGCATCGACTGGCACGTCGGGGTCGACGGCATCTCCCTGTTCCTCGTGGTGCTCACCGGCGTGCTGTTCCCGCTGGCGTTCTGGGGTGGTGACGCCGACGCCAACCACGACGTCAAGGCCTACACCGGCTGGATGCTGCTGCTCGAGGCCGGAGTCCTCGGCACGTTCCTCGCTCTCGACCTGTTCCTCTTCTTCATCTTCTTCGAGATCGTCCTCGTGCCGATGTACTTCCTCATCGGCGGATGGGGTCACGGCCAGCGCATCTACGCCGCCGTCAAGTTCTTCCTCTTCACCATGACGGGCTCGGCCTTCATGCTCGTCGGCCTGCTGGCCACCGTCTTCCTGTACCGCAACGAGACGGGCGTTCTCACCTTCGACGTCACCGTCATCGCCACGAACCAGGCCATCGCCGCCAGCACGACCCGGTGGCTCTTCCTCGCCTTCGCCATCGCCTTCGCCGTGAAGGTGCCACTGTTCCCGCTGCACACGTGGCTTCCCGACGCCCACACCAACGCTCCCACCGCGGGGTCGGTGATCCTGGCCGGCGTCATGCTGAAGCTCGGCACGTACGGGTTCCTGCGTTACGGGCTGTACCTCTTCCCCGACGCCGCCCACTGGTGGGCGCCGCTGTTCATCACCCTCGGGGTGATCGGCATCATCTACGGCGCCATCTGCGCCGCCATGCAGCGCGACCTCAAACGCCTCGTGGCCTACTCCTCCGTGGCCCACCTCGGGTTCATCGTGCTGGGCACGTTCGCCCTCACCACCGAGAGCATCTCCGGCGGCGTGCTGCAGATGGTGAACCACGGCGTCTCGACCGGCGCCCTCTTCCTGCTCGTCGGATGGATCTACGAGCGCCGCCACACCCGGGAGATCGACCAACTGAAGGGCCTCCAGCGGATCGCCCCGATCTTCGCCGGCGTGTTCACGATCGTGATGCTCTCGTCGGTCGGGCTTCCCGGCCTCAACGGGTTCGTCGGCGAGTTCCTCGTGCTCATCGGGTCGTTCCTCACCGCCCGCTGGTGGGTCGTGGTGGCGGCCACGGGCGTGATCCTCGCCGCGCTGTACCTGCTGTGGGCCTACCAGCGCGTGTTCCACGGCATGCCGGACGAGGCCAACCGCCATTTCCCCGAGTTGCGGTTGAAGGAGGGGCTCGTGATGGTGCCCCTCGTGGCCCTGATCTTCTTCCTGGGCATCTACCCGAAGCCGCTCCTCGAGCGGGTGGAGCCGAGCGTGAACAAGCTCATCGCCCACGTCGAAGCCCACTCCGACTACCGCCAGCCCCGCGTGGGCGGCGAGGCCACCGGGGGCTGAGGTGCTGTTCGCCCAGGCCTCCACCTTCAGCGGGCCGCCCGTCGACTGGTTCGCACTCACGCCGCTCCTGATCCTCACAGGCGGGGCCCTCGTGGTCATGCTGGCGGGGGCGCTGATGGGCCGGGTGCTGCCGAAGGGCGCCTACGCCCTCTTCACGGCGGCCGTCGCCATCGCCGCCCTCGTCGTCACCTTCGTCCTGTGGGACAAGGTGATGGTCGACGGCCCGAAACAGGTGATGGGCGACGCCATCGTGCTCGACGGACCGGGGTTGTTCATCACGGTCGTCATCCTGGCGTCCATCCTCCTGTCGGCGCTGTTCCTCGATGACTACCTCCGGCGTGAGGGCCTCGAAGGCGCCGAGACGTACGCGCTCATCACCGTGTCGGCCATCGGCGGCATCGTGATGGCGTGGTCGAGCGATCTCCTCGTGATCTTCCTCGGCCTCGAGACGCTGTCACTCGCGCTGTACGTCCTCGCTGCCAGCCACCTCAAGCGCATCCAGTCGCAGGAGTCGGGCATCAAGTACTTCGTGCTCGGCGGCTTCTCGACGGCGTTCTTCCTCTACGGCGTGGCGCTCGAGTACGGCGCCACGGGCTCCACCCGTCTGGCGGTGATGGCCAACTTCTTCGCCCAGGGCAACCCGGCCAGCGACAAGGGCCTGCTGTACGCCGGCTTGGCCCTGCTCCTGGTGGGCTTCGGCTTCAAGATCGCCGCCGCCCCGTTCCACCAGTGGACGCCCGACGTCTACGAAGGCGCGCCCACACCGGTGACCGGCTTCCTGGCGTCGGCGTCGAAGGCGGCCGCCTTCGCCGCCCTGCT
>DASXAI010000113.1:0-2801 GCA_036406775.1 Acidimicrobiales bacterium | reverse complement strand
CCCTCTTCATCGGCGACGCGGCCGCCGCGTGCGATCCGATGACCGGGGAGGGCATCGGCCAGGCGTTGTTGACTGGCACGCTCGCCGCGAAGGCGATCACCGAGGCCGGCGCGCTCCGCCCTGAAGATGCGGCGGCGCGCTACCGGGCCGCGGTCGCCCGCGAGTGGACGCCGGACCATCGCATGTCGGCCGTGCTCGGCCACGTGTTGAGCTACGAGCGACCGGCGCGGGCCGCCATCAAATTGGCTGGGGTCAGCGACTGGACGAGACAGAACTTCGGCCGCTGGCTGTTCGAGGACGAGCCGCGGGCGGCGGCGGTGACGCCGAGGCGCTGGCACCGACAGTTCCTCGCCCGCGACGGCGCCTACGCCGCATCGGCCCAGCAGCCGTAAGGTGCCGGCCATGCGGACCCGCCTCACGGACCTCCTGGAGATCGAGCACCCGGTGATGCTCGCCGGCATGGGCGGCGTGTCGTACCACCGCCTCGTGGCGGCCGTGTCGGAGGCGGGCGGCATCGGCACCCTCGGCGCGTCGACCATGCGCGAAGGCGAGCTGGTCGAGGAGATCGCCGCCGTCCGGGAGCTCACGTCCAAGCCGTTCGGCGTCGACCTGTTGACCGCGTTGCCCGGCCAGGTGACGTCCGGCATCCCGGCGGTGATCGCCGGACGGGCCCGGCTCTTCGTCGCCGGCCTCGGCGTGCCGCGCGACGTCGTCGACGAGCTCCACGCCAACAACATCCTCGTGGGTTCGATGTGCGGCAAGGTCCGCCACGCCATCGGTGCCGTGGCGAGTGGCTGCGACCTCGTGGTGGCCCAAGGCACTGAGGCGGGAGGGCACACCGGCCAGGTGGCGACGATGGCGCTCGTTCCGCAAGTCGTGGATGCCGTCGGCGGCAAGGTCCCGGTCGTCGCCGCCGGGGGCCTGTTCGACGGTCGAGGCCTCGCCGCATCACTCGCCCTCGGGGCCGATGGCGTCTGGATCGGCACCCGTTTCATCGCCACCCACGAAGCCAGAGCGGTGGCCGGGTACAAGGACACCCTCCTCTCCACCGCTGAGGACGGCACCGTTGTCAGCCGGGCCTACACGGGTAAGACGTGCCGGGTGGTTCGCAACGAGTGGACACAACACTTCGACGAGCACCCGGAGGAGCTGAAGCCCTTCCCCGAGCAGGCGTTCTTCGCGGCCCGATCCGGCGCCAACCACCTCGGCGCGCCCGATGGCACCGACGTGGACGCGGCGCGGGAGTTCTATCCGTGCGGCCAAGGCGTAGGGGCGATCCACGAATTGGAGCCGGCCGGCGCGCTGGTGGGCAGGCTCGTCGCCGAGGCCGAAGCAGTCATCGACCGGCTCGCCACCGTGAAGGTCTGAGCGATGACCCCCTCCTTCGACGCCCAGTCGGTCATGGCCGATGTCTCGGCGGTGTGGGCGGCCGACATCGTGCCGACGATGCACGACTACATCGCCATCCCGGCGTTGTCGCCGGCGTTCGACGCCGAGTGGGCGGCCAACGGTCACATGGGGCGAGCGGTGGACCTCGTGGCGGACTGGTGCCGTTCCCGGCCGATCCGCGGGCTCACGGTCGAGGTGGCGGAGATCCCCGGCCGGACACCACTCGTCGTCATGGAGATCCCGGCGAGCGGCTCGGGGTCGAACGACGACCCCGTCCTGCTCTACGGCCACCTCGACAAGCAGCCCGAGATGGTCGGCTGGCGCGACGGCCTCGGGCCGTGGACCCCGGTGCTCGACGGTGAGCGGCTGTACGGCCGGGGCGGCGCCGACGACGGCTACGCCGCCTTCGCGTCGCTGACCGCGATCGAGGCGGTGCAGCGGGCCGGCGGATCGCACGCCCGATGCGTGGTGCTCGTCGAGGCCAGCGAGGAGAGCGGATCCCCCGACTTGCCCGCCCACCTCGCCGCCCTCGCCGACCGGGTCGGCACACCGTCGCTCGTGCTCTGCCTCGATTCCGGCTGCGCCGACTACAACCGCCTGTGGGCCACGACATCGCTGCGTGGATTGGCGGGCGGCACGCTCGTCGTCGAGATCCTCGAGGAAGGCGCCCACTCCGGCGCGGCGAGTGGCGTGGTGCCGTCGACGTTCCGCATCGCCCGGCAGCTCGTCGAACGTGTCGAGGACGGAACGACCGGCGAGATCCGGCTCGCTGAGCTGCACACCGACGTGCCCGATGACCGCCGTCGTCAGGTCGAGGAGACCGCGGCCACCACCGCGCCGTACGCCTCGGGGTTCCGCTTCGTGCCCGGCGCCAACCCCACCACCGACGACCCGGTCGAGCAGATCCTCAACCACACGTGGCGCCCAGCGCTCTCCACGATCGGCGCCGATGGCCTGCCACCCACGACGCGGGCCGGCAACGTGCTCCGCCCGCGGACCGCGCTCCAGCTCTCCTTCCGCCTGCCGCCGACGTGCGATTCCGACGCCGCACTGGCTGCGGTGCAGGCCGCGCTCACCGCCGACCCGCCGTACGGCGCGCGGGTGACCTTCTCCGGGCGCGAGAGCGGGCAGGGTTGGAACGCGCCCCCGTTCGCGCCGTGGCTCGACACCGCGCTCGAACAGGCGTCGCAGCTGGCGTGGGGTGCGCCGTACCGGGCCTTCGGCGAGGGCGGAACGATCCCGTTCATGGGCATGCTCGGCCGGCAGTTCCCCGACGCGCAGTTCCTCATCACCGGTGTCCTCGGACCGGAGAGCAACGCCCACGGCCCGAACGAGTTCCTGCACCTGCCGACGGGTGAGCGGGTGACCGCGGCGCTGGCGGTGGTCCTCGACCACCACGCGACACGCGGCTG
>DASXAI010000112.1:0-11781 GCA_036406775.1 Acidimicrobiales bacterium | reverse complement strand
AGGCCCACGTGTCGGCCCTCGAGTACCTGCAGGGCGGCGGCGCCAGCACCGTCCTCAACCTCGGCACCGGGGTCGGGGCGACGGTGCGAGAAGTGCTCGACACGGCACGGCGCGTCTCGAGCGTCGACATCCCGTCCGTCGACCGTCCCCGCCGGGCCGGCGATCCGGCCGTCCTCGTGGCCGACACGACACGAGCTCGCACCCGGCTCGGATGGACGCCGACGCGCACGCTCGACGACATCATGGAGTCGGCATGGGCCTGGCACTCGGCCCACCCGGGCGGCTACGAGCTGGAGGCGGGACCGGCGGCGGCGAGGTGATCAGAGGTGGTGGGCCGGACGTTCCGGCCCACCACCTCCTCCCCTCCCGGTTCAGCGGCGCCCGAAGATCGCCGTGACGAAGCGCGTGATGACGTGCTCGATCGTCGCCAGGAGAATCACGATGTCGAGGGACACCGACCAGTTCTCGACGTAGTACAGGTCGAGGCGGCGGTAGGCGGCGAACGACGGGTTGTCGCGCGCCTCCACCTGCCACAGGCCGGTGATGCCCGGCTTGACCCGGGTGCGGTCACGCAGCTCGTCGTCGAACTTCTCGACCTCGGCCGGCAGGGCGGGCCGGGGACCGACCAGGCTCATGTCGCCGCGCAGGACGTTGAGCAGCTGGGGCAGTTCGTCGAGGCTCGAGGCCCGCAGGAAGCGCCCGACGCGCGTGACCCGCGGGTCCTTGGCCATCTTGAAGAGCGGTCCCATCCGGTCGTTCTGGGCGGCGAGGGCGGCCAGCCTGGCCTCGGCGTCGACCACCATGGTGCGGAACTTGTACAACTTGAACAGTTGGCCGTTGGTGCCGACACGAGTCTGCTTGAACAGCACCGGCCCCCGGTCCTGCAGCTTCACCAGCAGGGCGATGAGGAGCAAGAGCGGCGCTGTGAGCAAGAGGATGAGGCTGGAGCAGGCGACGTCGAGGGCTCGCTTGGCGAGGAGCTGGCGGGTCGGCAGGGCCCAGGGCTCGACGTAGAAGAGCGGCTCGTAGGCGAGCGGAAGGGCCCGCAGGCGCCGGTGGTCGATCCGACGCAGGCCCGACGAGATGTGCACGTGGGCGCCGGCGGCGTGCAGGACGCGGACCATGTCGGTGAGCGAGTCGGCATCGAGGGTGCCCATGGCCACCACCACTCCGGTGGCGTGGCGGGCGGCGAGGACCTGCGGTGCGTCGATCGGGATGCCGCACCAGAGGTTGCCGAGGTCGTTGGCGATGGCCTCGTCGCGGTCACCGAGCACGCCGGCCACCCGGAAGCCGAGCTCGGTGTGGTCGGTGAACAGCGTGACGAGCTCGTAGGCCTCGCTGTTGGTGCCGATCACGAGGACGTCGCGCACGTACTTGCCGCTGCGGCGGGCGGTCGACAGCCACGCCCGGTACGTACTGCGGGCCACGAGCAGGAAGCCGAGGGACGCGAGGGTGCCGACCACGATCTCGCCGGGGATACGCCCGCTGCCCAAGCGGATGTGCGCCAGCCGGGAGATGGCGAAGGCGGCGACGCCGAGCAGGATGGCGGAGCGGCCGATGCGAGCCATCTCCATCGTGCGCATCGTGGCGTTGCGCGCCAGGTACAGGCCGTTGAGATGGATGATCCACAGGCCGACGACGGTCAGCAGCGCGGCGACGCCGATCGATTGCAGCTCGGGCCGACCCGAGTAGGGCCACGGCACGAGCGTGATGCCCCACGCCAGACCGAGGGCGGCGGCGTCGACACTGATGAGGAGCGTGCGCAGGTGACTGCGTGACTCCACGGGTACGCGCGGGACCGGACGGTCCCGGCGGCTCTGCTTGGCCCGCCCGACGGTGCGCAGCTCGCCGGCGGCGACATCGTCCGACACGGCCACTGCGCTCACCTCCTCTCGCCGCGCCCGGGGGGAGACGAGGCGGCCTAACGTTCCGGTGACGGTACGGACGGGTTCTCCGGAGTCACAAGGGTCGTTCGGCCCATCGCGCCTCGTCGCCACCTCCGTCTGGGTCATTCGACCCACTGCCCCGGACGGGTGCGAGACAAACGCCGCACGCGAGCGGCGGCGTGCGGCTTTGCCGTCCGCCGCCGGGCCGCGGTAGCACCGATTGCGGAGCGGAGCGAGTAGGAGCCGGCCGAAGCGAAGCGGAGGACGGCGACGAAGATCAGCCGGCTTGCTTGGCCACCGCCGCGGCGGCGGCCGCCACGGCATCGGCGTCGCCGAGATAGCGGGCGTCGACCACCCGCAGATCGTCGTCGAGGACGTACCGCCGCGGTGCACCCGTGGGGATGTTCAACTCGACGATGTCGGCGTCCGAGATGTCCTCGAGGTGCTTCGCCAACGCGCGCAGTGAGTTGCCGTGGGCGACCACGAGGAGTGTCAGGCCGGCTCGCAGCCGGGGTACGACGTCGTCGTACCAGTAGGGGAGCACGCGGGCGACGACGTCCTCGAGGCATTCGGCACTGGGCAGCACGTCGGGCGCGAGGCGCGCGTACCGGCGATCGTGCACCGGATGGCGCGGATCGTCGATCGCCACGGGCGGTGGTGGGACGTCGTAGGAGCGGCGCCACAACTTGACCTGCTCGGCGCCGTATCGGTCGGCCGTCTCCCGCTTGTCGAGGCCCTGCAGGGCCCCGTAGTGGCGCTCGTTCAGCCGCCAGGTCCGCAGCACGGGCAGCCAGGGCTGGCCCAGAGCGTCCAGTGCCAGCTCGGCGGTCTCGGTGGCTCGGGTCAGGAGCGAGGTGTGGAGCTCGTCGAACCACAGCCCCTCGGCCGCCAGGGTACGGCCGGCGGCGGTGGCCTCGGTCCGGCCCCGCTCCGAGAGGGGCACGTCGTGCCAGCCGGTGAAGAGGTTCTCGTGGTTCCAGGTGCTCTCGCCGTGGCGGACGATCACCAGGGTTGACGACATCACCAGGCATGGTAGGAGAAGGAGGTGGACGGCCCCGAGGCCCTGTGTGCGGTCGAGGGCGAAGCCCTCCGCCGCGCGCTCACGGTGGCCTTCGGCGACGAGACCCTCGCGTCTCGTTGCACGGCCGCCGCCTTCGCCCGCGCTCGCCGGCGGTGGCGAGCCGTCTCCTCGCTGCCCGATCCCATGGTGTGGATCGACGTGACTGCCGTCCGCTACGCCCACCGGCGCCTGGCCCGGCTCGAACGGCGCCCGGCCGCCGAGCGGACGATCGACGATCCCTTGGCGGCTCTGTCGTCGCACGCTCGCGTCGCCGTCGTCCTCCACGCCCACCGTGGCCGCTCCGTCGACGACATCGCCGAGGCGTTGGCGACGTCCCGGCCCGAGGCCGAGACGCTGCTGCGCGATTCCTATCGGTCGCTCGGCGTCGGCGACGTGCTGATCGAGGAGGACACGGTGCCCTATGCGGGCTGAGGAGCTGCGGGACGAGCTCGATGCCGCCGCCGCACGCGTCCCGGACGGCCGCACGTCGATCGCGGGGATGGTCGAGGCGCGGAGACGGCGGACCTCCGTCGCCATGTGGCTCGGCGCTCTCGCCGTCGTGACGGCCGTCGGCGGCGCGCTGGTATTCGGGCCCCGCGGCGCCGAGCCGCTGCCCGCGGCATCCGTACCCGTGCCGGTCCCGACGTCGGAGCAGGCGGGCACCGCCGGGCGCCTCGTCATCCCCGGAGTCCGCGCGCCGATCGCGGTCGTGGGCATCGGGGAGTTGGCAGTGCACGACCCGCAGACCGGTGACCGCGCCATCACGCCGGTGACCCGGCTGAACGGAGCGACCGCCGCCACCAGCGCGGTGGCCGTCGGTCCCTGGGTCGTCGTGGCGACCGGCGGCGGCCCCGGTTCCCGCGCCTTCGCCATCGACAGCCACGATCCGAGCGGACCGCCGCGATCGCTCGGGCCGGCCGTCACCGCGGTGGCATCGGCGACGCCCGGGCTCGTCTGGCTGGCCGACGCCGACGGCCGGGCGCGGGAGGTCACGTTGGGTGGCTTGACGGCGGCCGATTCGGTGCAGCTGCCGGGGTCGCTGGTCGGCGTGACCGACTACGGCCTCCTCCTCCAGACGCCGGCCGGCGCCGTCGTGTTCGATCCATCGTCGGCGCTCGTCCGATGGTCGCAGCCGGGCGGGACGGCCCTGGCGGCCCGCGAACGGAGCGTGGCGTGGTGCCGGGACCCGTGCGGCCAGGTCGAGGTGAGCGAGATCGGCGGGGTGACCCGCGACCTGGCGCCCTCGCCCGGCTCCACCGGGTCCTACGGCGCTCCCGCCGCGTTCTCGCCCGACGGGCGGTGGCTCGCCGTGACCCGTGGCCGCATCGTCGTCGTCCACGACCTGACCGCGTCGATGCCGCCGTCGGTGCTCTCGGGCGGTGGGAGCGGGGCGCGCACGTTCACGTGGACGGGCGACTGGCTCGTGTTCAGCGGCGGGAGCGCGCTCGAGATCGCCAGGGCGCCGTCGTTCTCGGCGCTGCGGTACGTGGACGCCGGGACACCCGTGCGCGCCGTCGTGGCCCTCGATGCCGGCACGGACCAGGGCGGCCCCACCGTCGTCGCGGGCGGGCCGTTCGTGGGCGACGGCTGGTTCGTGCGGGCGGGCGTCCACACCATCGACACCGTCACCGACGTCTGCTTCGGCGTCTTCGGCCCGCCGTACAGCGAGTGCATGCCCACGGAGGGCGACGGCGTCGAGGCACGGCTGATCGGGTCGGGCCCGACGCTCACCGTCGTCGGCATCGTGCGCGACCGCCGTATCGCCCAGGTCCGGGTGATCCGCAGCGAGACGACGGACCCGGTGCAGTTGGAGATGGCAGACGTCGTGCGCGTTCCGGGCAGCTACCGCGTGTTCGGTTGGCGGGTGGCCACGCCGGACGGTGTCGCCCACGTCGACGGGCTGGCCGCTGACGGCCAGTTCATCGCCGGCACCGACGTCCCCCTCGGCTAGGGACGACCTGGCTCCAGAGGTTGCCAATAGGACGCTCAACTTCTATTGTGGTCGGCAACTCACCCAGTTCTCGTCCAACCCCCTCCCCAAGGAGAACCCGCCATGCCCAAGGCCGTCGGCATTGACCTCGGCACCACCAACTCGGTCGTCTCGTTCCTCGAGGCCGGCGACCCGGTCGTGATCCCCAATTCCGAGGGCAGCCGCACGACGCCCTCGGTCGTGGCGTTCTCGAAGGCCGGCGAGGTCCTCGTAGGCGAGGTCGCCAAGCGCCAGGCGATCACCAACCCCGATCGCACGATCCGCTCGGTCAAGCGCCACATGGGCACGAGTTGGACCATCGACATCGACGGGAAGAAGTACACCGCGCAGGAGATCTCGGCGCGCATCCTGCAGAAGCTGAAGCGGGACGCCGAGGGCTATCTGGGCGACACCGTCACCCAGGCCGTCATCACCGTGCCGGCGTACTTCGACGACGCCCAGCGCACCGCCACCAAGGAGGCGGGCCAGATCGCCGGGCTCGAGGTGCTCCGCATCATCAACGAGCCGACGGCCGCCGCGCTTGCGTACGGCCTCGACAAGGGCTCGTCCGACGAGACCGTCCTCGTGTTCGACCTCGGCGGCGGCACCTTCGACGTCTCGATCCTCGAGATCGGTGACGGCGTCTTCGAGGTGAAGTCCACCCACGGCGACACCCAGTTGGGCGGCGACGACTGGGACCAGCGCGTCATCGACTGGCTGGTGCAAAAGTTCAAGTCGGCCCACGGCATCGACCTGAGCCAGGACCGTATGGCCGTCCAGCGCCTCAAGGAGGCCGCCGAGAAGGCCAAGATCGAGCTCTCGCAGGTCCAGCAGACCCAGATCAACCTGCCCTTCATCACCGCCACTCCCGACGGTCCGCTGCACCTCGACGAGTCACTGACGCGGGCCAAGTTCCAGGAGATGACGGCCGACCTCCTCGAGCGCTGCCGCTCGCCGTTCGAGCAGGCGATCTCCGACGCTGGCCTCACCAAGGGCCAGATCGACCACGTCATCCTCGTGGGCGGCTCCACCCGCATGCCCGCCGTCCAGGACCTCGTGCAGTCGCTCACCGGCAAGGAGCCGCACAAGGGCGTCAACCCGGACGAGGTCGTCGCCGTCGGCGCCGCCATCCAGGCCGGCGTCCTGAAGGGTGAGGTGAAGGACGTCCTGCTGCTCGACGTCACCCCGCTGTCGCTCGGCATCGAGACCAAGGGCGGCGTGATGACCAAGCTCATCGAGCGCAACACCACCATCCCCACCCGCAAGACCGAGGTCTTCACCACGGCCGAGGACATGCAGCCGTCCGTGGAGATCCACGTGCTGCAGGGCGAGCGTGAGATGGCGATGTACAACAAGACGCTCGGCAAGTTCCAGCTCGTCGACCTGCCGCCCGCGCCCCGGGGCGTGCCGCAGATCGAGGTCACCTTCGACATCGACGCCAACGGCATCGTGCACGTGTCGGCCAAGGACCGGGCCACGGGCAAGGAGCAGTCGATGACCATCACCGGCCAGTCGTCGCTCAACAAGGATGACATCCAGCGCATGGTGAAGGACGCCGAGTCGCACGCGGAAGACGACCGGCGCCGCCGGGCCGAGGCCGAGGTGCGCAACAACGCCGACACGCTCGTGTACCAGACCGAGAAGGTCCTGCGCGAGCAGGGCGACAAGGTGTCCACGGACGAGCGCGCCGCCGTCGAGGGTCCTCTCGACGACCTGAAGAAGGCGCTCACCGGCTCCGACGTCGAGGCCATCAAGACCGCCACCGAGAAGCTGATGGCGGCCAGCCAGAGCTTCAGCCAGAAGCTGTACGAGGCGGCGGCTCGTGACACCAACGCCGCCGGCACGTCGGCCTCCGGTCAGGGCTCCGGCGGGGCCACCGGCGCCGCCGACGACGAGATCGTCGACGCCGAGATCGTGGACGAGGACGGGCAGTCATGACCGAGCGAAGCGAGGTCCGGAGATACGGCGACCTGTCGCCACGAAGTGGCGACTCGGTCATTCCGGCGGTCCGAAGGACCCCCCAATGACGGACGAGCCCGTCTTCGACCGGGAGCCGGTTCCCGGCGACGGGGACAAGACGTCGGACGAGGCCGACGCGGCCGAGCAGGTCTCGTCCGACATCACCGCCCTCGCCGCCGAGCGGGACCAGTTCAAGGACATCGCCGTCCGTCTCCAGGCCGACTTCGAGAACTACCGCAAGCGCGTCACGACGCAGGCGGGCGAGGAGGCGCATCGCGCCACCGCCCGCCTCGTCGAGGAGCTGCTGCCCGTACTCGACGCCTGCGAGGCGGCGTTCGCCCACGGGGCCGAGCAGGTGGAGCCCATCTGGTCGGCGCTCATCGGGGCTCTGCAGAAGCAGGGGCTCGAGGCCATGGACATCCAGGGCAAGCCGTTCGACCCCACCGAGGCCGACGCCGTCATGCACGAGGAGGGTGACGTCGACGAGCCGATCGTGGCCGAGGTGATGCGGACCGGCTACCGCTGGAAGGGCCGCGTGCTGCGGCCGGCCATGGTGAAGGTGAAGGGATAGTCCCTACCGATGGCCCCGCAACGGGAATGGTTCGAGAAGGACTACTACAAGGTCCTCGGGGTGCCCGAGAGCGCGTCCCAGAAGGACATCACGAAGGCGTACCGCAAGCTGGCGCGCCAGAACCACCCCGATGCCAACCCCGGTGACGCCAACGCGGAGGAGCGGTTCAAGGAGATCTCGGCCGCCTACGACGTCGTCGGCGACGACGCCAAGCGCAAGGAGTACGACGAGGTCCGCAAGATGGGCCCCATCGGCGCGCCCTTCGGGGGTGCCGGCGGTCCCGGCGGTCCGGGTGGCGGTTCGTTCCGGTTCGACACCGGCGACGGCTTGGGCGACCTGCTCGGCAACATCTTCGGCCGCGGCGCGCGCGGCCAGGGCGGCGCCGCGGCGCGCGGCGTCGGGCCTCGGCGCGGCGAGGACCTCGTCGCCACCCTGACCCTGTCGTTCACCGACGCCGTGCACGGCATCACCACCGCGCTGCAGCTGTCGTCGGAAGCGGTGTGTTCCGTGTGCCACGGCAACGGGGCCAAGCCCGGCACGACACCGCGGATCTGCCCGACCTGTCAGGGTCGCGGCGTGGTCGACGACAACCAGGGCTTCTTCTCGTTCTCGTCGCCGTGCCCCACGTGCCACGGCCAGGGCGTCATCATCGACGACCCGTGCCCCAACTGCGGTGGTACCGGCGTCGAGCACCGACCTCGCGAGGTCAAGGTCCGGATCCCGCCGGGCGTGGCCGACGGCCAGCGCATCCGGCTGAAGGGTCGGGGCGCGCCCGGCCGCAACGGCGGCCCGCCGGGCGATCTGTACGTCGAGACCCACGTCGAGCCGCACCCGCTGTTCGGCCGGGACGGCGAGGACCTGACACTGCGCGTTCCCATCACCTACGCCGAAGCCGTGCTGGGCGCCGACATCGAGGTGCCCACGCTCGAAGGCGGCAAGGTCCGCATCAGGCTCAAGCCCGGAACGCAGCCCGGCTCGAAGCACCGCGTCAAGGGACGGGGCATCGCAGTCAAGAAGCACACGGGCGATCTCATCGTCTCCGTCGACGTGGCCGTGCCGGCCAAGCCGACCGAGGCCGAGCGCGAGGCGGCGGAGGCCGTGAAGGCGGCTGTCACGACGTCGCCGCGCGCCTTCATGGAGGTGCCGTCCTGATGGCCGACCCGCGCAGCCGCGCCGTCTATGTCATCTCGGTGGCCGCCGAGTTGGCGGGGGTGCACCCGCAGACGTTGCGGATCTACGAGCGCAAGGGTCTGCTCGACCCGGCCCGCACCGCCGGCGGCAACCGGCGCTACAGCGACACCGACCTCGACCGGCTCCGCCGCATCGCCGAGCTCACCGACGAGGGGCTCAACCTCGCCGGCGTGCGGCGTGTGCTCGAACTGGAGGCCGAGATCGCGCGGCTGGAGGCGGAGCTGCACCGGACACGCCGCGACGCCGAGGAGCGCGTCGCCGAGAGCGAGCGCCGTCACCGGCGCGATCTCGTGCCCGTGTCCCAGTCGCTCGCCCTGTTCGGTCGCCGCGCCTCGATCTTCGACGTCGACGAGTAGGCCCCCGCGCCGCCCCCGCGCTGAATCTCGGTGTGGTTCGGCTTCTCGGCGTCCTTCTGCCCCGTTTTCGACGCGATCGACACCGAGGTTTCTTCGTTTGATGGTGGCCGCCCGTCCGGCGTTCCCTCTGGACGTGCTCGCCCGGCTGTGAGGATGATCGGTAGCGATGACCTATGTCGCCGCCCCCGATCGGTACTCCCACGTCGCCTACCGGCGGTGCGGGCGCAGCGGTGTCCAGCTGCCGCCCGTGAGCCTCGGCCTCTGGCAGAACTTCGGCGACGATCGCCCGCTCGACACCAGTCGGGCGATCCTGCGCCGCGCCCTCGACCTCGGCGTCATCCACTTCGACCTCGCCAACAACTACGGGCCACCGTACGGGTCGGCGGAGATCAACTTCGGCCGAATCCTGCGCGAAGACTTCGGGCCGTACCGCGACGAGCTGATCATCTCGACCAAGGCCGGGTACGACATGTGGCCTGGTCCGTACGGCGAATGGGGCTCGCGCAAGTACCTGCTGGCGAGCCTCGACCAGAGCCTGCGCCGTATGGGTCTCGACTACGTCGACATCTTCTACTCCCACCGAGTCGATCCGGACACGCCGCTCGAGGAGACGATGGGGGCGCTGGCGTCGGCGGTGCACCAGGGCAAGGCGCTGTACGCCGGCGTCTCGTCGTACTCGGCTGAGCGCACCCGCCAGGCGGTCCGGATCCTCCGGGACCTCGGCGTGTCGCTGCTGATCCACCAGCCGTCGTACTCCATGCTGAACCGATGGATCGAGCCCGAGCTGCTCGACGTGCTCGGGCAGGAGGGCGTGGGCTGCATCGCGTTCTCGCCACTCGCCCAAGGCCTGCTGACGAGCCGGTACCTCGGCGGGGTCCCAGAGGGCTCCCGGGCCAGCCGGGACGGCTCGCTCAGTCGGGGCCAGCTGCGGGACGAGACGCTCACGAAGGTGCGCGCCCTCAGCGAGATCGCGGCGCGGCGCGGCCAGTCGCTGGCGCAGATGGCGATCGCCTGGACGCTCCGGGACCCTCGGGTCACCTCGGCGCTCATCGGCGCCAGCAGTGTCGGCCAGCTCGAGGAGAACCTGGCGGCCACCCAGCGCCTCGAGTTCACCGACGACGACCTGGCCGAGATCGAGCGGTACGCCACCGAGGCCGACATCAACATCTGGTCGCAGTCCAGCGCCGAGTAAGCGCTGTCAGAAAAGTTGATACGAGGACGCTCAGACTTGGCTGAGCGGGCGTAGAATGGACGGCGATATGGCGCTCGATCCCAACAAGTGGACCACCAAGACCCAGCAGGCCGTCGCCGCCGCTCTCGAGCAGGCCAAGGCCAACGCCAACCCTGAGGTCACCCCCGACCACCTCTTGGCCGCCCTGCTCCGCCAGGAGGACTCCATCGTTCTGCCCGTACTCCAGAAGCTCGGGCTGGCGCCGCTCATGGTGCGCAACCGGGCCGACGAGGCGGTGCAGCGCCTGCCCAAGGCGTATGGCGGCAGCGAGCCTCGCACCGCCCGCGAGCTCACCGAGGTCTTCGACCGCGCCGACACCGCCCGCAAGGATCTTCGCGACGACTACCTCTCGGCCGAGCACCTCCTGCTGGCGATGGCCGACCGCCTCGGCGTCGATCACGAGGAGCTGCTGAGCGCGCTCCGCGACGTGCGCGGCAGCCATCGCGTCACGAGCCAGAACCCGGAGGAGCAGTTCCAGGCGCTCGAGAAGTACGGGCGCGATCTCACCCAGGCCGCCCGCGACGGGAAGATCGATCCCGTCATCGGCCGTGACGAGGAGATCCGCCGCGTCATCCAAGTGCTCTCCCGCCGCACCAAGAACAACCCGGTGCTGATCGGTGAGCCGGGCGTCGGCAAGACCGCCATCGTGGAAGGTCTGGCGCGGCGCATCGCTGATGGCGACGTCCCTGAGAGCCTGAAGCACAAGCGCGTCGTCGCGCTCGACCTCGGTTCGATGATCGCCGGCTCGAAGTACCGCGGCGAGTTCGAGGAGCGCCTGAAGGCGGTGTTGAAGGAGATCACCGACTCCGAGGGGGAGATCATCTCCTTCATCGACGAGCTCCACACCGTCGTGGGTGCCGGCGCCGCCGAGGGCGCCCTGGATGCCGGCAACATGCTGAAGCCCTTGCTCGCCCGCGGCGAGCTGCGCCTCATCGGCGCCACCACGCTCGACGAGTACCGCAAGCACATCGAGAAGGACGCCGCCCTCGAGCGGCGCTTCCAGCCCGTGTTCGTGGGCGAGCCCACCGTCGAGGACACGATCGCCATCTTGCGGGGCCTGAAGGAGCGCTACGAGGTGCACCACGGCGTGCGCATCCAGGACTCCGCGCTCGTGTCGGCGGCCGTCCTCTCCGACCGCTACCTCACCGGCCGCTTCCTGCCCGACAAGGCCATCGACCTCGTCGACGAGGCCGCCAGCCGGCTGCGCATCGAGATCGATTCGCTGCCGACGGAGATCGACGTCGTCGACCGGCGCATGCGCCAGCTCGAGATCGAGCGGGTGGCGCTGGCCAAGGAGACCGACACCGCATCCCAGGAGCGCCTGGCCGCTCTCGACAAGGAGCTGGCCGACCTGCGGGAGCAGGCCGACGGCATGAAGGCCCACTGGGAGTCGGAGAAGGAGGCCATCGGCGCCATCCGGACGCTCAAGGAGGAGCTGGAGACGCTGCGCACCCAGCTCGAGCGCGAGCCGGACCTGGCCAAGGCGGCCGAGATCCGCTACGGCCGCATCCCCGAGCTCGAGCGGCGCATCGCCGACGCCACCGCCCACCTCGACGAG
>DASXAI010000111.1:0-6914 GCA_036406775.1 Acidimicrobiales bacterium | reverse complement strand
GGCACCGTGTCGGGCACCGGGCTCTACCGGGTCGCGGGGTTCGGGCCCCTGGCCGTGGCGGGCGTGCTCGACGTGGCCAAGGGCGCGGTGGCCGTCTTGATCGCCGGCCCCGGCCGCCCTGTGCTGGCGGCGCTGGCGGGCGGGATGGCCGTCATCGGCCACAACTGGTCGCTGTTCCTGCGGGGCGCCGGCGGCCGAGGCCTGTCGCCGTCGATGGGCACGCTGCTCGTGCAGGCGTGGGTCGGCGTCGTCGTCATCCTCGCCGGTCTGGCCGCGGGTCGGGCGCGCGAGCAGTCGGGCCTGGGGTCGTTCGTGGCCCTGCTGCTCGTGGTGCCGTCCCTCGCCGTCACCGGCGGCCGCTACGACGCCCTGGCCGGGGCTTGTGCCGTCACGCCGGTGCTGGTCAAACGGGTCACCGGCAACGAGCCGACGTCCGACTGGAGCGTGCGGGTCCACCGTCTCGTCTACGACAACGACGGTCCCTCCGTGGCATGACGGTCGCGGTGGTGACCGACTCGGCGTCGGCGCTGCCGGCGCCGGTGGCGGCCGCGCACGGGGTCACGGTGGTGCCCATCTGGCTCGACCTCGACGGCCGTTCCGTGCGCGATGGCGAGGCGGTCACCGCCGAGGTCCTGGCCGCGACGCGCGTCACGACCTCGGGACCGTCCCCGGGCGAGTTCTCGGCCGGCCTGTCGACTGCCCTCGAGCAGGCCGACGCCGCCCTCGTGCTCACCGTGGCGGCCGGGCTCAGCAGCACGCACGCCGCTGCCGTGGTCGGTGCGGCCTCGTTCGGCCATCGCGTCCGCGTGCTCGACACCGGGAGCGCGGCCGGAGGGGAGGCCCTCGTCGTGCTGGCGGCGGCCCTCGCCGGGCGGGACGGTGCTGCCCTCGACGACGTGGCCGGCCGGGCGTTGGCGGTGGCCGGTCGCGTGCGGATGGTCGGGGCGCTGGCCAACTCGGCCCACCTCGCCCGCGGTGGCCGCGTCCCCGGGCTCGCGGCGCGCGCCGCCGACCGCCTCGGCGTGCGGCCGTTGTTCGAGCTGCACGGCGGCAAGGTCCGCGGCCTGCGACCGGCGCGCGGCGACGGCGACCTGGCCCGCATCGAGCGCCTCTGCCTCGACGACCGTCCCGCGCCGGGCGCGCGCCTCCACGCCGTCGTCATGCACGCCGACGCCCGCGAGCGGGCCGACGCCCTCTGCCGCCGCCTGCGCACCCTGGCCCCCGACGCCGACCCCCTCCTCACCCCCTTCGGCGCCGCCATGGTGGCCCACGCCGGCCCCGGCGTCCTCGGCTTGGCGTGGTGGTGGGACTGACTGATGGTTCTGACGAAGGTAGGCGGGATCTACGACACCGCAGCTTCGTCAGAACCTCGAGGGCGTGCCCACCGCCTCGCCCAAGCGGGCCAGGTAGTCACGGCGGGTGATCTCGCGCGTGCCGAGGGACGTGAGGTGCGGGGTGGCCCACTGGACGTCGAGGAGGGTGAAGCCGCCGGCGCGCAGCCGGTCCACGAGGGCGACGAGCGCGACCTTCGACGCGTCGGGCCGGCGGTGGAACATCGACTCGCCCGCGAACAGACCCCCGATCGCCACGCCGTACAGCCCCCCGGCCAGGTCGCCCGCGGGCGTCCAGGCCTCCACGCTGTGGGCCCACCCCAGCTCGAACAGCCTCGTGTAGGCCCGCACGAACGCGGGGGTGATCCAGCCGCCCCGACGGATCGGCGCCGCACACGCCTTCATCACGACCTCGAACGAGGTGTCGACCCGCACCTCGAACCGGCGCACCGAACGCCGCAGCGACCGGGACACCCGCAGCCCGTCGAGCGGCACCACGCCCCGCGGGTTCGGCGACCACCACCCGAGGCGGCGCCGGTCGTACGGCATCGGGAACAGCCCGGTCCGGTAGGCGGCCAGGAGCGTGCCCGGCTCGAGGTCGCCGCCGACGCACACGAGGTCGTCGGGCGCGCCAGTCGGATCAGGGAAGTGCCAGGGCGACGGCGGGGGCTCGATCGGCCCGCCGGTCACGACCGGTAGTCGTAGAACCCGCGCCCCGACTTGCGCCCGAGGAGGCCGGCCTCCACCATGCGCCGCAGCGACGGCACGGGCGTGTAGTTGGGATCCTTGAACTCGGCGTACAAGGCGTCGAGGATCGACACCGACGTGTCGAGGCCCACGAGGTCGAGCAGCTGGAAGGGGCCGAGCGGGAAGTTGCACCCGCCCTTCATGGCCGTGTCGATGTCCTGCATCGACGCGGTGCCGTGGTCGAGCATCCGCACGGCGTTGTTGAGGTACGGGAACAGCAGCGCGTTCACGATGAAGCCGGCCCGATCCTTCACGTCGACGCCGTCCTTGCCGCATGCCGCCACGAACGCCTTGGCGCTGGCGATGGTGTCGTCGCTGGCGGTGAGGGGCCGGACCACCTCCACCAGCGTCATCACCGGTGCCGGGTTGAAGAAGTGGATACCGCACACCCGGTCGGGGCGCTTGGTCTGAACGGCGAGCTCGATCACCGACAGTGTCGACGTGTTGGTGGCGATGATGGCCTCGGGTTTGCAGACGGCGTCGAGCTCGGCGAACAGCGGCTTCTTGACGGCGAGGTCTTCCACCACCGACTCGATGACGAGGCCGCAGTCGACGAGGTCGCCGAGGTCGTCGGTGGGCGTGATGCGGGCCAGGATGGCGCCGGCGTCGGCTTCGTCGAGCTTGCCCTTGGCGACCTGCTTGCCGAGTGACTTCTCGATGCCCGCCAAGGTGGCCTCGCTCGACGCACGAGCCCGCGACCGCAGGATGACGTCGAAGCCGGCACGGGCCGCGACCTCGGCAATCCCGCCGCCCATCTGCCCCGACCCGACGATGCCCACCCGCCTCAGCGTGTCCATCCAGTGAAATTACTCGACGGTAGCTAACGTGACCAATGACCGCACACGACCGCCGTCGCGTCACGCACGAGACTCCTCCGCGTCACCTTCGGTCGGTACCGTCATAGGACATGAGTGCGCTGGATACGCCGCGAGTCCTGGCCCTGGAGGCGGCCTACAACTTCCGTGACCTGGGTGGTTACGTCACCACCGACGGCCGGGTGACCCGGTGGCGCACCGTCTTCCGCGCCGACGGCCTGCACCGCCTCACCGCCGCCGACCTCGGCGTCATGCAGGACATCGACCTGCGCACGGTCATCGACCTCCGCACCGCCGACGAGCTCGTCGAGCGGGGCCGCTTCCCGCTCGACGCCCATCCCGTGGGCTACCACCACGTGTCGCTCATGGACGTCATCTGGGATCCCGGGCAGGCGCCGGCGGAGACCTCGGGCGCGCCGGTGGCCGACTTCCTGCTCCAGCGCTACATCGAGATGATCGACGGCGCCGGCGCCCGCATCGGCGACATCTTCGCCATCCTGACCGACGTCGACGCACTGCCGGCCGTGTTCCACTGCGCCGCCGGCAAGGACCGCACCGGCATCCTCGCCGCCCTGTTGCTCAGCTCCCTCGGCGTGGCCGACGACGACGTCGTGGCCGACTACGCCCTCACCGGCGAGGCCGTCCCCCGGATGCTGGCGGCGTGGAAGGCCGCCGCCGCCGACAAACCGCCGGCGGAGGACGGGGTGCCGGCGACGCCGACACCGGCGGCGTTCCTGGCGGCCGAGCCCGACGCCATGGCCGGGCTGCTCACGCTCATTCGCGAGGTCCACGGATCCACCCGCGACTACGTGCGGACCCTCGGCGTGTCCGAGTCCGTCCTCGCTGATCTCGAAACGGTGCTGCTCGAGCGTCAGGCGTAGTAGCCGGTCACGTCGATCAGGAAGTCGGCGGGCATGAACCCGCCGCGGACGACGAGCTGGCGATCGCCGCCCAGCTGCGAGATCACGGTGGCGGCCAGGTTCTGGTTCGGGCCGAACCAGTTGATCGACGACGTGCCGGCATATCCGGTCCCCGCCGGTCGGACGGCCAGGAAGCCGCCGGCGCCCTGGGTGTTGGTGACCGTGAGGGTGATGGCGACGGCCGTGGCCCCCGCCGGCACCACCGGGCCGCCGCCCGTCGAGACCGCGACCGAGACCACACGCTCCTGGCCGTCGCCGATGGGCCCGTCGCCGCTGCGAGAGTCGTACACGCGCTGCGGCGAGATGGCGTGGAAGGCGCCGGCCGCCGCCGGGCCGGCCAACTGCCGCCACACGCCGGGGGTGCCGCTGGTGACGCAGGCGAACAGGTTGCCGTGGGCGTCGAGGATGACGTCGCCTGCGAGCCACGGGTCGCTCGTGGGCGGACCCTGGTTCATGAAGGGCACCCGGCCGGTGATGCCGGACCCGGCTGCGAACACGTCGTAGATGGGGCCGAAGCCGGCGACGCCGATGGCGGCGTTGTTCATCCCGGCGCCGACGACGGCGGCGCTGATGCCGTTGAAGCCCAGGTTGTCGGTGACCGAGAACACGGCGTGCGGGGAGGCGCCGAAGTACGGGCCCGAACCCGTGTAGTCGATCCCGGATGTCGGCGAGGTGCCGGCGTCGGGTGTGTGCTGGGCGCCGACCGTCAGCGCGTCGGCGCTGGCCGCCGCAGCGGGCGCCGCGCTCACCAGGAGACCACCGGCCGCCCCGGCGGCGACCCCACCGGCCAGCCTCAGCAGATCCCGCCGGCTCGGCGCGTCGACGGACGGCGCCGATGGCGGTGTGGGCATCGCCAGCACCGCGTCGAGCCGGGCCTGCAAGCGGGCGACGACTTCCCGCAGTTCGGCCACCTCGGTCTGCAGCGCGGCGACGTCAGGCGGTTCGGTGGTCATGACGGCCTCCGCAATCGTTCGATGGTGGTGGTGTCGAGCCCGGTGCGGCCCCGGCGCAGCGCGGCGCGGTCGGCTTCGAGGGCGGCGGCAGTGGCCCGCCGCAGCCCCGCGCCGACGGCCACCTCGGACCGCCGGGCTCGCAGCTCCTCGCTCTCCGTGGCCAGTTCGGCCGTGACCACGGTGCCGCGGTCGGGTCTGCTCGTCATACGGGCCTTCCCCCTCACTGGGTGTGGCGGTGCCAAGTAACGCGCCCCGAGGGAGTACGCAGGAATAGGCCGTTCGGCCTACTCGAGGGCGGAGCAGTACCGTCGGCGGCCGATGGTCGGCACGGTGGCGCTGGTCGGAGGAGGGGAGTTCCGGGCTTCGGGCGCCGTCGACCGCGTGCTGCTGGAGCGGTCGGGAGTCGACCGGGTGTTGGTGCTGCCGACGGCGGCGGCCTACGAGCACCCCGACCGCGCTGTCGGTGCCGCCGAGGCCTGGTTCGCCGACCTCGGCGCCGGTGCCGACGGCCTGCCCGTGCTGGCCCGACCCGACGCCGCGGTCGCGGCCTACGTCGACGCCGTTCGCGCCAGCCGGTTCACCTACTTCACGGGCGGGTCACCGATGCACCTGCGCTCGGTGCTGAAGGACACGCCCCTGTGGGCCGCCCTCACCGAGGCCGTCCAGGACGGCGCCGTCGTCGCCGGGTCCGGGGCGGGCGCCATGGTGCTGACCGATCCGATGGTGGACCCACGCGGCGGCGCCTTCACGCTCGGGCTGGGCCTCGTGCCGAGCCTCGCCGTCGTGCCCGGTGCCGACCAGTGGTCGCACGACCGGCTCCACCGGACGCTGGAGCTCGCCCGCGGCTTCCCGGTGCTCACGATCGCGACAGGTGCGGCCGCCGTCCGCCACGACGGCCGGTGGACGATGCACGGCGACGTCGTCGTGTACCTCGACGGCCAGGAGGTCGGCCCGGAGGCGCTGCGCCCCGGCGTCAGCTCTCGGTGATCGTCACCTTGGTGATGGTGACCGGCTCCTTCGGGGGCACGCCGTTGGCGCTCGGATCGGGATTAGCCGCGGCGTCGAGGGCCTTCACCGTCGTGTCCAAGCCGTCGGTGACCTGTCCGAACAGCGAGTAGTTGGGCGGCAGCTGCGCCCCCTGGTCGCCGGTGATCACGAAGAACTGGCTGCCGTTGGTGTTGGGCCCGGAGTTGGCCATGGCGAGCGAGCCGACCTTGTACTCACCCGCCTGCGGGAGCTCGTCGGCGATCGTGTAGCCGGGCCCGCCGTTGCCCTTGCCCGTCGGGTCGCCGCACTGCACCACGAAGCCGGCGATGATCCGGTGGCACGGCGTGTCGTCGAAGTAGTGGAACCGGGCGAGGGTGACGAAGTTGTTCACCGTGCCGGGGGCCTTGGTCGGGTCGAGCTGCACCGTGAACGAGCCCTTGTTGGTCTCGATGGTGGCCGTGTACGTCTTGGTCGGGTCGATGCACAGCTTGGGTGCCGCGCTGAAGGTCTGCGTCTTCGGTGACGACCCGTCGGGGTTGGGGCACTCCCCGGTCCCGTAGGCGAACGGCGCCGGAACAGTGGTCGCACCGGGCACCGTCGTGGCGCCGGCCGCCGTGGTGGCGGCGTTGGGCGGCGGCTCGGTGGTGGAGGGCGCGGCGACGGTGGTGTCGGAGGTGGCGACCGTGCTGCTGCTGTTGTCGCGGTTGAAGAACCAGATGAAGAAGGCGATGAGCAGGGCGACGACGCCGATCCCGCCCCAGATGGTGACGGTCCGCTTGCGCTTCTGGCGCACCTGCTGGCGTTGCAGCTCCTCCAGGCGGATCTGGCGATTCGCCTTCTGCCGTTCCCGCTTCTCGGTGCCCACGGGCGTCGCAGCCTAGGAGATGGACTGACGGCCGAGACGGTCGCGGCCCGACAGGACCGCTCCGGTACCCTCGCCCGTCGTGGCCCTCATCGTGCAGAAGTTCGGCGGCACGTCCGTGGCCGACGCCGACCGGATGCGCGCCGTCGCCGAACACGTCGCCTTCACCAGGCGCCAGGGCCATGACCTGGTGGTGGTCGTGTCGGCGATGGGCAAGGAGACCGACAACCTCGTGGCGCTGGCCAACGCCGTCTCCAAGACCCAGCCGGGCCGCGAGATGGACATGCTCCTCACGATCG